>JAHDGN010000322.1 GCA_020627645.1 Akkermansiaceae bacterium | reverse complement strand
ACCTCATTGAGATCAGTCTCCCCATCTCCATCAGAATCCAAGTGAGGCTGGTTTGGTAACAACTCAGCAAGTTCCTGAGCTGGCATCCTCGGAGCTTCCGCACTAGGAGCGCCAAGTGCCTGAAGCGAATACCCAGACAACCAGTTATTCGGATCTCCAGGTCTCGAATCATCCCGATCAATATCGATATTCAAAGTGCGATCAGTCGCAACAAAACGATACGAAATCAACATCGCTGGCGAACGATCCGCTTGAGAGTTTAATCGATCCCTCCCTTCCATGATAATTCGAATCGTCTCCCCCGAATTACCCTCCCAATAGGTTTGGAACAAATATTCCTGACCAATCGTCAAACCACCGATCGACATCGCAACCTTGCCACTTCCGGCAATACCACTCAAAAGGCGATCCATTTTAGACCCCGCAGGCAAACCCGAAGCCGTATTCCGATAATCCCCCTCGAAAGTAAATGATTCGCTCAAACCTCGACCAGAAGAACTCCTCGAGCCATGAAAGATTCCATTCATGGTAACCGCAGCTTCTCCAAAGTTCGCCGCCGATACCACCGTTCCCGCTCTCACAATGTCAGACTCTTTGCTTAAGGTCGAAACACTCAAACCTCCCCCAACACTAATCCCTCCAGCAGACTCAAACTCCGCAGCAACCATATTGATACTTCTCCCACTGCCAGTATGGGTCCCAAAAACCGACGTGACCGTTCCCCCATTGCTATTCTGATAACCAGAGACGTGCGAACCCCACTGATTCCCCCAAATCCCAACACCTCCCCTCAACATAGGAGAAAGCACCGAGACAGCACCCGATCCGTTGGGATTTCCCGCATTGGTCAACACACCAATCACCATCGAACTCGGCTTTGTAGAAGCTAAAGCAATCGATCTCACCGAACTCCCCCCTCTCCGATTGACTCGACCAACACCAGCCTTCGTTCCGGATAAAGCATACACGGTTCCATAACCTCCGTTAGGATTGGCCGCCGAAACCTCAATCGTTCCACTACCTATTGAACCTGGATTATCCAAATACCAAATCTCAGCAGCACCACGATCAACTAAACTCTCAGAAGCCTGAGTAAGCCTCCTCCCGTTATACCGAACCTCCAGGACATTTCCATTGCCGTTGTTGAAGCCGTGCTCAGTTGACAATGCCACCACCAACTTATCTGCACCTGCCGCATTAAAACTTCCCAATCCTGAAACAGCCTTGAGACCAGCGCCTTTTGCCATTTGAAACAATCCAGAGGAAGCCAGAGTGACCTCTCCACCTCCAATCGGTGGTTCAGCATTCGTGGTTGCAAAACGTGTATCGGAGAGAGGTCCCGTCCAATTCGCGATTCTCACCCGAACTCGATATCCATACCGCGTTCCCGCCCTCAGGCCACTATCGGTATAAACTCGACTGGTCTGCCAATTACTCGCCGTTGCTCCAGGCCCTCCCGTTGTTTCTTCAAATCGATACTGCACCTCGCCCTCGTTGCTAGTAACACTCGCAGCAACCATCCGAATAGCATTCGTCCCCTCTGCCACCGGAGCTGTGGAAAAACTACCTTTCGGAACAATAACTGCATTTGTCCTCACTGTTGAACTCGCTGACCAACCAGTCGTCACACTCCCTGCTCTCATTCGAACCGAATACGTATAGTTCGTAAACGGGTTCAATCCGGTATCACTATAAGTTCGACTCGTTTGCCACCCACTCCAAGAACCACCAAGATTCCCACTCGTCTCCCTGAACTGATACTGCACAGTGCCCAACGGACTAGACACCGCTCTTGCGGTCATCGAAATCGAACGGGTTCCCGTCGCAGTAGGCCCACTCGAAAATGCGGGTGCCGGCAAGGTCGCCTCATTGGTTGTCACATTTGCGATCGGTGACAACCCACTCAGTTGACCACCCGCACGCATCTGAACCCGATAACGGTACTGAGTCCCCGGAGCCAGTCCTCCATCATTGTAGGTCCGACTTGTCTGCCATCCACTCGATGTCGCCCCAGGACGCCCAGTCACCTCAGTAAAACGATATTCCACAGTCCCAGCACGACTAGATCCCTGCACAGCTGTCATCGTGACAAAGCTCGTTCCCGTCGCACGCGGCCCACTCGCAAACGCAGCAACCGTTGGTGTCAGACCGGTGTTACCCTCAAATTCGTCAATATTAGAAATCCCGTTCCCATTAAAATCCCCATATGGATGGAAAGCATCCAAACGATTAAACTGCCTAGCCCACGCATCATAAGCCTTACCTTTTCCCGTAACATAAAGATTCGAATCGGGAATCGAAAAGATAAACGCAGTCACTGCAGACGCCTGCTCCCTCGCATTTCCGCCATACCCCGCATTATCTCGGTTAGGCTGATAATACATCGATCTCTGATGGGTCTGAGACAATGCAAACCAGTATTTATTTGCATCCATCAATTTCCTAAAACTCCCTGCATCGAAAGCAGTACCCATCGCCACAAAGCCCATCCCCATCGTTGGTGACCCATGAGTATCAGGGAAACTTTTCGGAAAATCACCCATCATCTTAGCGTGATTGAAAGCACGCTGCTGATACTTGGCATCCGAGTAGACACTGAGGTAGTTCGCAATTGAAGTCGCCCCTGTCCTCCCCGTGTCAGCATAACTATTAGGATCGCCAACCGAGTCCCCATACCAAACATAATGGTTTGGCCCAGTCCCCCTCACCAAATAGTTAAACGCCGCGTCCAATCGCCCCCGATTAACGCTAATCCCGCACCTCTGCATCATCACCAGATTCAACGCCCCTTGGCCCGTCGTCATTGCAATCGGCCCATATCCCTCAAAACCAGGGTTATGTCCCCATCCCCCTAAACCAAACTGATTATTTTGAGTCGGCTTATCGTGGTCAGAATCACCTCGAACCTGTCCAGGAAACTGAGTAAATTGAGACCAGAGTAACAAATCATAAATCTCTTGAAGCTCAGGAATCACCCACCTCTCACCAGTCGCAAGATAATATTCAGATAAAACCAAACCTGCCGCCATATATCTCCAGTTATTAAGCCCACCTAAACCAAATTGCCCAGGCCCTGTCGTATTCGCATGAAACTGTGCAGCCCTCTTGGCTGCAGCCATATTCTCCGTGCCACCCGCACTCATCATTGCCAAAGGGGCAAAAATATTCGCAACTGCACCACTGTTTGTTCCTCCACCACCCCATGAACCATTGCTCTCTTGCTGCCCTCTTAACCAAACCAATAATTCGTTTCGAATCTTCAACGACTTTGGACAATTAAAAGGGTAAGTCGAGGTATACGAACCATAACTTTTCCCCACATTCACAGTGACATTTCTCACCGACCCATTCCGCTCAACCCGGAAAGTCACCACCCCATTCCCTGAAGGACTCTGCGCTGCTTCCAACGCCTCCGAAAACTCACTCACAGGACCTCTCGCCCCAAAGACACTTGGTCCATAACCGTTTTGATAGGTCTGTCGAAAATTCCCCAATTGCGTCCCCACAATTTTATCACCAACCAAAATTCGGCCGTTCGCTGGGGAATCACTAAACACATACCGAACCAACATCTTACGAGGCTCGTTTGCATCGAGACTGATTCTTACGCCTGTTACGCCAAGGTTATAGAACCACCCGGGCACGTTCCGGTCCTGCCCATCAAAGTCTCGAGCTGTCCATGGATGCCGATTTTGCATCGGAACACGCTCATCATAGACCACCTGGGCATTAAGACTTCCTTGCATCAAAAGGCCTGTCAGTGCACCAACAAAACCTTGCTTCAATCTTCTGGGTATAGAGGGGGAATATGAATGCGAAAACGACATTTTCGCATACTACAAAAAGATTCAAACCCATCAATAAATTTCTCCCCATATAATATATACACAACCGATCCTCCTATTCAAATTTTGTTTTTATAAAAACCATAAGAAACCTAAAAACAAAGACTCAGAGCCCCCTCTTTAGACCTTTTAATTGCATGCAAATAAAGTAAAAAATTAGAATTTTTGAAAGAATACGCTAAACTTCTATCCCTCAAAGACCTTTTTGGGAGACGAATATCACCACCAATTGATCTCATTCGACGGGCCTCCCTTAGTCAAATCCATGTAAAACAAAGGCGAATCGAGTCCAAATTCTGGAGGCAACGCGAAAAAACTCCCCATGAGCCACTTCCCCCTAACGGGTCAAACACAAGTAGTTCATCAGCTTACATGGGTGTCCAAAAGATCTCACAAAATCGCCCGAGAATATTTTTGGGAAAGCCA
>JAHDGN010000321.1:2484-4290 GCA_020627645.1 Akkermansiaceae bacterium | reverse complement strand
ATTTTCTGAACCTCCCGTAATCCATGCTGAACCAACAGACGAATTTGACGCACCTAAGGCCACAAGCCCCGCACTTCCAAGAGGTCCAGCCCCAGTCACAGAAGCAGTTCCATCAGCCTGTGTACCTGTGTAAACTGTTGCCGAGAGACTTTGATTCCCGTTCTCATTGAGATTGATCGCATTCAAAATACTTCCATCCCATAAATCAACATTCCCTGAAGCGATGACCGTGACCCCATCAACCAATAGAATTGGAACACCTGCACCAGAAGAAGGATTGGTTCCCGTATTGTCTCGAGCATCAACTGAAGAAGTTGACCCAATCACTTTCCAGGTTGAATTAGCTAAAGTTGGCAACTCAACGCTAGCCGCAGCAGCGTTCTGCACCAACGTATTATAAAACTCGATATCTCCCGAAGTAGCAGACTCAAAAACCGAAGAAACAAAAGCGAGGCGATACTGATCTCCTGCTGCCCAGGCAAGGCCAGTAGCAGGGTTGACCCCACCGTTCGCAACAACAGCATCAATCACTCCGAGCTGTCCCTGCAAGTTAGTAACTTGAACGACTGTATCATCCAAGATTCCCGACGAAGTATCTAAAACATTTCCAGAAATGTCAGAAATAACAGCACCTGGTTTCACCTGCAAAGAAAGTTCACCAGCAGTAGTCGTACTAACGACAACCACATAAACAGCCGGATCCGAGGTTGCAGTCACAGAGTCGATGACGATACCTGCCGTAGATGCGTTATCAAAATCATCGATTCCCACTGAGGATGCATCAACAGCCTCACTAAAGGTCACGGTATAGGTTGGCAACATTGATGTGGTAGCCACCACCGAAGAGCCACCCAAATTATCGACGATTGAAACAACCGTCGGTCCGGTCATATCGGCATTGACGGTCAATACAGAACCTCCAGCAACTGCCGCGTTCGTATCTAAAGCGTTCCCCGTTAAATCTAAAAGCTCAGCAGATGCCTTGATTTGGAGTTGCAAAGTTCCAACCGCTAACGGGGTCACTGCAATCTCATAAACCGCAGGGTCTGAGGTCGCTACCACCGAATCAATTGACACAGAGGATGCAGATGCATTCTCAAAATCATCAACGTCGATCGAGGACGCAATCATTCCCTCACTGAAGGTGACAGTAAACACAACCGTCTCTGGAACCTCAACAGGTCCACCACTCTTATCATCCCCGACCGACAACAATGTAGGCGGAACTGTATCCGTGTTATCCACCACCACCAACGGAGCAGACATCGCAAAAACAGAATTCTGAGTACTAGGTGGCACGTTAAAATTCGCCATCCAACCAACTGGCGTCGCAGCTGTCGAAGAACCTGTCCGAATTTGAGTTAAACCACCAAGGGGCTGATCTCCAGCCGTAACTTTCGTTCCATTTCCATTTGATCCCGTAAAGACTCGATCCTCGGTAAAGACATTACCATTTTCATCCAATGTGATCGGAGAATTTATCCCATTCCACAAATCCGAGTTGCCGGTAGCGATCATGGTAGAGCCATCCATCAAAAAAATCGGCACACCATCTCCACCTGACGGGTTTGTTCCCGTATTATCTCTCGCATCAACGGTCGCTGTCGAAGCCACAATATTCCATGTTCCCAAACCCAAATTAGGAAAAGTCACACTTGAACCAGCAACTCCCTGAACAAAGGTATTGTAGGTCGCAATGTCCGATGAGGTCGCATCAGTGGTCTGACTCGTCAGGAAAACAAGTCGATATTGATCACCCACTTGCCAAGCCTCCTCAGTAACTGGGTTGACTCCAGCATTTGCCGA
>JAHDGN010000321.1:0-2474 GCA_020627645.1 Akkermansiaceae bacterium | reverse complement strand
ATTAAGAACCGAGATGGTAGTATCATCGGCAGGGGATCCAGATGAATCTAAACCATTCCCTGCGAAATCAGCAATGACGGCCGACGCTGGGATCTGCAATTGCAAGGTTCCGGCAGATGTCGTAGTCACTGCAACCAAAAATACTGCCGGGTCTGCAGTTGCCGTCACCGAATCAATCGTCAATCCCGCAACCCCTGCATTCGAAAAGTCAGAAATATCAATTGTCGCAGGATCAATTGGCTCACTAAACGTGACCGTATATACCGGCGCACCTACCGCCCCGACACTCACATTGCCCACACCCAAATCATCAGTAATCGAAACCAAGGTTGGAGAGGTCACATCGTCACCAACAACGAGAGACTCAGCATCAACCAAGGCTGCCGTCGTATCCAACGCATTTCCGACAAAATCAGTCACCACAGCTCCCGCCTTAATCTGCAGCTGCAAACTCCCCGAACTCGACGGAGTCACAGTCACCAAAAACTGATTCGCATTTTCAGTCGATTCAACAGAATCAACCGTAATCGCAGCACTTCCAGCATTTTCAAAATCATCCACACCAAGACTTGAAACAGTCACCCCCTCACTAAACGAAATAGTATAAACCACCGAATCAGGAACAGCGATTCCACCTCCACCATTTCCATCAACAATATCAACCAGCGTTGGAGCAACTGCATCAGCCGTATCCACCACTCTCAACGTTCTAGAAATCACAAACATCGAGCGATCGATATTGGGTGGGCTATTAAAATTCACCATCCAACCAGTTCCAGCAGGAACAACCGAAGATCCAGTTCTAACCTGCGTCGTTCCCCCCAATGGTTGATCACCCGACAGAACCTTGGTTCCATCAGTATTACTTCCCGTGAACACACTTGCTTCAGAAACGGCAACCGCATTCTCATCGAGATTAATTTGGCTATTAATTCCGTCCCATAAATCTCCATTGTTTGCGGCAACAACAGTTGCACCATCCATTAATAAAATCGGATCTCCTGCACCACTGACAGGATTCGTCTCAGTATTATCGCGGGCATCCACCACACTCGTCGAAGCAACAACCTTCCACTGACCCAACCCCAAATTGGGGAAAGCCGTGCTCGACTCCGCAACGCCCTGAGCGAATCCGTTGTAGCTATCGATCTCCGACGAAGTTCCAGAAGTCTTCAAACTGGATAAAAAAATCAATCGATAAGAATCACCAGCCACCCAAGCAACACCAGTCGCCGGATTTAACCCTCCGTTCGCCGAGGTATCCAAAACCCCGAGCTGCCCTGCCAACTGCCCCGATACCGGTAGCAACGTACTAAGAGATAGAACTGCAGAGGTGATCAAACCTCCCCCATCCTGAAGTTTTTTTATTTTCATGTAATTAATTGCGCGTCGAGCCGAAAATCCTACCCTATAGAATATTCAACCATGGGAAAGTCCTAACGAAATGAAGCGAACTGAGCAAGTTCCCTAGAAGTAAAAATGCCTCAAATCTACCATCGACAAAATCCTAACAAAAAATTCCCAACCGCCGCCGCAAGTGGCTCTCACTTCCCGATATTGGCAAGCGAACCTCCCCATCACTTCGGAATCTCATTGACAGTATAATGCAGATGTCTGTGAAGGGGCTTTTCGCCACCCGCTGACCTCACACGCCCATAATCAAAATTATGGACATGCCCTTGAACGATGCCGTCGACAAACAACTTCACTTTCTTCCCTCCCTCCAAAACTTCCACCCTTTTCACGACAGGCTTCGTCTGATCGACCTCAGGGCTTCCATATCCCCCTTGGTACACGTGTGTGAAAGTATCAATCGCGTAGGAAGCCACATCTGCCCCCGTCTGTTGATCGATTTTTTTCGTGAACTCCAAAAGAAACCCATCCTTCGAAATTTTAATTTCCTGAACTTCAAAAGGCACCCTGCCCGTCCAATCAATTCTTTCCATCACATTTGCCTTGGTTCCACGAACCGGCCACCCTCGATTTGTTCCCCCAGTCAACAACTGCCCACCAGGGGTAAAATGACAATTGAGCAACCCAGTCGACAAGCCTTCTCTGAAAGGGTAACAGGCACCCTGCCAAACACCATTCACTTCCTCCATAGTGACCCTCATCACCAAACTTAACGTATAGTCACCGACAAAAATTTGCCCCCCGAAAGGACCAAACTTTCCTCCAGTTCGGTCGACCGTAAACCCCGAAATTGAACGTCCCATTTTTTTGTAGGGGAACACCACAGCGTAAGGCACCAATTCCTTAACTCGTTTCCTCTCAATCTCCATTCGAGAAGGAGTGTTCGGCTTCACTGGGACCCCCCCCATATTCGGGGCAAACTCATACCAATTGTAACTAATTGGATGCCCCATAAATCCCCCCTCTTTCAAATGCTTGATCGAACAAGCGCCATTCCAAGGCCCTTGACTCTCAGTATAAACCATTGCCCCATGTCCATTATCCCCCACACCCAACGGACT
>JAHDGN010000320.1 GCA_020627645.1 Akkermansiaceae bacterium | reverse complement strand
GAGTAAAACTGAAATCACTCTACCCGAAATCTAAGTCATGACAGCGCACTAGAGGCCGAAGCCATCCACGGAAACCGATCACAACCCCAGCGTGAACGCACCCTCAATAAATTTCGAAAAGGTACTCTCCCCATTCTAGTTGCCACTGATATTGCTGCTCGTGGAGTTGATGTTCGACATGTCAACCTTGTCATCAACATCGACCTACCCAACGAAGCCGAATCATACGTCCACCGCATCGGACGAACAGGACGAGCAGGCGCCTCCGGCTCCGCCATCTCATACTGCTCACCCGAAGAACACGAATTCCTCTTTGATATCGAAAAACTCATCCAACAAAAAATCCCCGTCAACACCAACCACCCCCATCATAACCAAGAACTAGCTGACCTCCACCAACGTGGGATCAAATCCCCACAATCCACCCGAGAAAACGGCGGAAACAAATCACAAAAACGCCAAACACAGGGACGCCAACCTCGAACCAAACAACAAAACACCGCGGACAAACAGTCCAACACCTCACGGAGACGCCAAAATGCCCGCAGAATCCGAGACTCCCGCTCTAAAAACAATAATACCGATTCCACCACCCCGCCAAGCTCACGGCGACGCCGAATCCGCTAATACCATTTCTAGTTTCAAAACGTCGGAACGACGAAGCGATTTTGAATTGCGGAGTGGTATAATTCCTCCATTCCCCCCAAAATCACCCCAATGATTGGACCTCGCCGCACTCTGAGCGCTGCCACACGCCTTCTCCTTCCTGGCTCCACCGATGCCAGGGCTCAACGAACCACTCGCGCCCTATCCAATATCTTCGCCTCTTTCATCAACCATGATGGCATCGCTTCACACCGGGAGCTGGAGATCGTTTACGACTTCGAACGGAATCTCTTCCCTGAACTCGATCACGGAATCATCGGACGGTTCCTCGAAAATGCCGTCGCCAAACCTCAGCCCGTCAACACCTCCGTCAAACACCTCAAAAAAAGCCTCTCCCCAGAACAAAAAACCGCCTTTGCCCTCCAACTATTCTCCGTCGTCCGAGCAGGAGGAACAGAACCCAGTGAGGTCGAACGCTTTCAAAAACTCATCTCACAGATCGCCAACAAAAAACTAGGATTTGCCGTCATTGACGAACTCTCCTCCACCGCAGCTCCGGCTTCAGATCTCATCCAGCGCCTAGATTTTGGAACAACCTCACATCATCAAGTTCAACTCCCCCAATCTCCTGACACCCCACAATTTCGGTGCTACCTCGCTGGCGGAATGATCCTTGCCCGAAACCTCTCACAACAACCACTCATCGCTCGAGGACAGCAAATCCCACCCGACCAACTCATCCAAATTCGCCCAAGCGATGAACTTCTAGCCGGAACCTGGCGACTCACCTACCAAGACCTGTCATTCTTCCTCCAGAACGACCCAAATCATCACACCACACCATTCTACTTAATCGAAGAAAATGGCGAACTCATCCTAAACCGCGCCCGATCCAAATCATCCCTCGCCAAGATCTCCTTCCATCACCAAGCCCACCTCACCCCCCTTCAGGACAACATCCTCAGCGACGCAAACCAAACCCCTCTCACAAAAGACAACTCCTACTCATTCCCCTACCACGAACACCTTCACCTCGGATCACAAGAACCGGTGACTCTCGAATCCCTGCGTAAACTCACCCTAGAAACAGGACAACGATTCGTACTTCCAAAAGGTCGCCGCAAAGTCCGCGTCTCCAACGATCCATCCAAACTCTCTGGAGACAGCCTCCTCTTGACCCCAGGCCTTGCCGGAAGATTCCTTCTTGAACTCGATTTCGACCCAGCCACCGGACAAGGCGAACTTAACGTCGTCAACTCGAATCAAACAATCTTAGCCGATGGCATCCCAATCAAAAACGGCACTATCAACCACGGCACCACCCTCCGCCTGAGTAGCCGACAATCTCTCCGCTGCCTCTTCTCAGACAATATACTAGATGAAGAACGGAACCTCGTCCGATACCTCCAAATCCAAAACCTCAACCATTCGTTCCGCCGCGGACGCAAAGCCATCGATAGCCTATCCCTTCACCTAGAACGAGGCCAAATGATGTGCATCATCGGCCCATCAGGGTCTGGAAAATCCACGTTGCTCGAAGTCCTGGCTGGCCAACGACGTCCAACATCAGGACACATTCGCCTCAACAACTTACCGCTCTATGAAAACCAAAAGCGGCTCTCCCCCCTCATCTCATTCATGCCACAAGAAGAATCTCTTTCTTCACAACTCAATGCTCGTGAACACCTCGCCCACGCAGCGTCTATCCGTCGCCCCCACCTCACCAAACCCACCATTCAAAAACGCGTTAACTACCTTCTCGACGAACTCGGACTAGACCATGTAGCCGATCGACCCGTTGGCAGACCTGATTCCAAATCTCTCTCAGGAGGAGAACGTTCAAGACTCAACGCTGGCCTTGACCTCATTGGCGGAGGAGAAATTTTCCTCTTCGACGAGCCCATCTCAGGCCTTTCATCAAAGGACGCAGAACATGTTATCACGTCACTACACGGATTCGCACGAGACAAAATCGTCGTCGCGTCACTCCACCGCCCCTCGGACAAAGTACTAAACCACTTTGACCTCGTTCTCCTCCTCGATCAGGGGGGAAAAATGGCTTACTTTGGCCCCCCAAAAAAAATGATCGAATACTTCCAAGAAGCAGCTGACGAATTGGACGTTACCTATTCGAAAAAAAATACCGCCTCAGGAGCTGACTTCGTTTTCGATATCCTCGAAACTCCAATGCCCCAACTCCCCTCGATCCGAAAGCCAAAACGTAGATTTCAACCAGACTTTTGGCAGGAACGATTTGAAAATCGCCGTGTCATCGCCCGCCTGGCTTTGCCCGAACAACAACGAAACTCAATCTATCAACCCTCCGACAAACATACTCCAGCCCCCGATCCTCCAGCTCACGGTTGGCGGCAAAAATGGAATATCTTCAAAACCCACCTCTCTCGTGCCGCTAAATCAAAACTCCGACATCAAGGGACTTGGTACGCGATCTTCCTTGAAGCCCCTCTTCTCGCCGCCCTCATCGGACTCACCCTAAGAGCATCAGCCAGTGGGTCCTACAAATTCCACTCCGCCCTTCACCTACCTTCCTATCTTTTTCTCTCTGTCACCGTCGCCATGTTCTTTGGACTCACAAATTCAGCTACTGAGATCCTTCGAGACCGACCAACTCTCAGACGAGAACGAAATTGCCGACCACACTCACTCTTATACCTAATATCCAAATTTCTTACCCTGACTGCGACAATCGCCCTTCAATCAGCAATTTTCATCCTAACAGCCCACAGTATCTTAGAAATCCACGACCTCTTCTGGCCCCATCTGTCCTGGATGATCCTCACTGGCTGCTGCGGGATCGCCCTCGCGCTATTCATCTCAGTCATCACCCGTTCAGAACGAACCGCCCTCGGCTCCATCCCACTCATCCTCGTCCCCCAAATTCTCCTGGCAGGTGCCCTCATCCCTTTTTCCGAAATGAACCGAGGACTTTTTATCAAAGGCGATAAAGGACGCGATGCAGGACACGAACCCGTTCCTTCCACCATCATGCCACTTCGATATGCCTACGAAGGAGCAATTCTCACTCAAGCTGAAAATAATCGATTCGAAGAAACCCGCCTTCCACTCCAAAACAAACTCGACCAGCTCAAGAAAATTCCCTCACTCAGTCAAATCCAACAGCAACAACTCAGTCAAACTTCCCAAAGTATTCGCACCCTCTTCTCCGCTTCCGCAAACTCAACGACCCAAGCACAAGAAATTCTGAAAGACCCCCTCAAAGAATACAATCGCCTCCTCTCACTACCCCACGATAGCACCCCGCCTGACACGGCAGCCTCTCTCCCGATCTCCCAATTCTACATCAACCAAAGAATCAATAACCTCGTAGAAATGTCAGAATCTCTCCGTCTTGATTCCCGAAGAAACGACAACCCACATATCTTCCTCGCAAAAAAGAAACCTCTATTCGGACTCCAAATTTCTACCCAATGGTATTGCCGCCTCATGCTCGCCCTCCTGACTATCCTATTCCTAATTCTAGCTTCAAAAATCCTCAAACGCTCACTCACCAGACACTAGCAACACTAAACGTTCTAGAAAGCGTCCGTTCTCTCTTAGCTCAGCAAAGCGCCCCCTCGAAAATCTCAAAAAAATCATTCCGACATTTTGAAACTCGAAGTGGTATTACCCCTCCAACACCGTCTTCAAGGCATAAACTACCGATG
>JAHDGN010000319.1 GCA_020627645.1 Akkermansiaceae bacterium | reverse complement strand
ATACTGAAAATCAGGAGAATAAATCACAACTCCTTGACCCCCAACAAACCGCTCATGACTTGGGTAAGACGTTGAAGCAATCGAGGAAAAGTGGTCTTTCGGAATTGATTTGGGTCCGAAGGAGTCGCCCGTGTTTACTACAGGCACCGAAAGCTGAGAGGGCAGCCCCATAATCTGACGACCCTCTGAGGAGTATTGATAATTCGCTCTCAAATCCATTCTTCCAGCAATGGCGTTGTCAACCTTATCATTCTCAGAAAAATCATCTTCATCGATTTCTCTATCAGAAGGTTCAAAAACATAGCTCATTGACGCCTGATTTAAGCCAACAAGACTTTGAGCATGCGGAAGCTTTGCCGACGACACATCTCCATTTAAATAGTCTTTATCCCCACTCACCTGATAGACTCCCGGATTAAGACCTCTTGTGATAGAATAAAGACTTCCATTGATGGCCCCATTTGGAGTTCTGGACCAGACGTCCGAGGGCGCTGCAAACACGGGATAATAGGTGATCCCCGGAAAAAATTCTTCTGAAATTGGATTAAAACGCTCAAACTCAATTTGCCATTCAAAAGTCGAATCCAGACGGGGTGGTTGAACCGGACTGAGCGACCTTAGAGTATATTGCACGGTGTCTCGCCAAGGGTAGCTCTCACCTAGTAGATCAGTCGGAAGCCATTCTTCGTCAAAACCGAAAGAAAACTGAGAAGTCCCCTCGGGAAGAGGGTTTTTCAGAGTTTTCCCCGTACTCATACGCTTCGAAAGGGCTGGCCATTTTAAGGAACTAAGCTCGTTGAGTCTACGTCTGATCCTGGCAATTTGGCTCCCATAATTTTCAGGAGTCACCAATCCTATGGAAGGAAACGCTTCATTGCCGTCTAGCTCCAGATTTTCAGGATGAAGAAAGCCAGTAGATCCTTCAACCGGCTTGAGGCTTTCAGATAGCGAAACATATGCGGGAGCCAATCGATCTAACTCCCTCGAAATAAGATTGAGCGCTTTGATCTTGTCCGTGAACGAAACTGGTGTTCTAAAATCGTCCACCCACTTTAGACGGGCTCTTTGAAACGTAGCACCAACCGTATAGAAAAACTCTCTTCCCGAATAAAAATCTGAGGAAATTCCATCTCGACTATAAAATGCATGAGCACTTTCAACAGCTTCTGAATAGTATTCGATAGCCTCTCCAGCAAGTACGATTGGCGAGTTATCTGTGAGACTACTGGCAAGCGACCGGGTCTGTGATTCGACAAGTCCCTTGTGAACAAGGGCCGCCTGTCTAGTTTTGCTTTCTCGCCAGCTATGCGCGGATTCCCACCAAGCCGCCCGAGCCAAAGACTCGCCAGCCGCCGGACTAGAAGAACCAGTATAAGACTTGACAGAAGCTCTTCGAACCATGGCAACCACCTGGCTTGCCCCCCTAATCTTTGCTGCTTTTTGAGCATCAAAACGCTGCCGAGCTGTTTCCAGGGAAAAACGGTCAAGCTCTTGTGATATTGGATCTGATGGATAAAGAGAAAGAAATTCAGGATCGGTTGGCTCCTTGTCAAAAACCCTGAGACTCGGTGGAACCTCTCCATCTTCAATCCATGCTTTGCGACGTGCTGACCACCACTCTGCTCGTGCCCTTAAATATTTGAACGCATCTGGCTGAGATTGTAGTTCTGACGGCACTGGATATCGCGGGACCGGCACCTCGAATGCTAGCGCCTCAGCATTTGCCAGCGCGGCCAAAGCTTCCTGAAGACTGCGATTTTTGCTCCGAAAAGCCTCCTGTTTACGCGACTCATTCGCCTGGCTTGCCCGTGGATCACTTGGATCCGTGTTCTCCCACCAATAAAAATTTACAGTCGGGGCAGGCGAAACAAGATCGAACTCAGCCGCAGATACACTAAACACAAACGGCTCAACTCTCAGGGTGTTAAAATATGAAGTAGGAAATGTGATCCCAGTCCCATACCATATCGCAATTGGATCTTCAAAAATTCCCCCAACTCCGATAGCGCCGTCTCCTGTAAACATTTTCGCCCCACTTTGCGCCATAATTTGAGAATGATAATCATTCATCAACTGATAGGCCGTTTGATAAGCATCTTCAACGGCCTCATGCCTCTCTTCGACAGCAGCAACCAGACGGCCGATGTCAAAAAACCGATCATCAGCTTCTACCGATGAAGGAATAAAAAGGCCCGATATTAGGATGGGGATGAAATACTTCATTGCGTTATAGATGAAATAGATTTTGGGTCAGGTACAGATTGTGGGTAACGTTTAGCGAGGTAGATGAAAGCCCTGTGCAAGAAATTTTCAGAATCCGGAGCCACTTTGTTCCTCCACAGTTTTTCTAAGTCTTCCGGGTCAATAAGATGAGAGATCACTAGTAGGTCATTCTCTATAAGTTTTGATGGCGATGCTGCAACTCGCAGAGAAAAATCCTCAAATTCTTCTAAACTAGGCTTTGGTGCTTCAATTTGTGACAATACCGCTCTCCGACGGAGCTTAAGACGATTCACCTCACTCCTATTCTTGTCATTCCATTGACGCAGCCACTCTTTTTCCTTCAGTGGATCCTGAAAATTTTGTTTTTCCGCGTCTAATTTCGCGTCGCGAAATAATTTCTCAAATCGATCTTGGACATCGCGGATCCTTTTCCTCTTCCAATACGGAAGATGTGACATTTTAACACCTTCCAATAGATTCCGTTTGAATGAAATCTTTTCACTGGAGAGAACTTCAAAATTGCTGCTCTCAACTGAAATAGATTCAACTTTCTGCCCGATTTCTCGACGTATTCTCACCAAATCGGTTTCGGTAATTTCTGAGTATGAAAAAAGTTGTCCTTTTCTAATTGCTCCAATCTCAGCGCCGTTATTTTGACCTCCCATTTCCCGCTTTGTTGCCCCTCCATCAGGTTTACACCCCCCCATAAAAAACATAGGAATCACAAGTAGGAAAAAGTTTTCAGTGATTTTCATGTGCGTTCAACGTTACTCGATCACCACCTCTACTTGGCTGGTCGATAAACTGACAATCCCACGGCTGGGTGATCGGGTGCCTCCGGGTTGGTTCCGGCTAGAAGTTCTTCTTCATCCGGTAACCCGTCACCATCACGATCTTCGTCTAATAGATAATTAGGAAGACTAGCAAACCTAAGACTAAAAATCGCTTTGAGCTGTCCCAAATTTGCAATCGTCCGATTTTCATTTTTGCCAACATCCGGCCCCCAAGGGAAAAACCCAGCTTGTTGGCGAGTTCCCACATTGATCATCTCCAACTCTAACCACTCTGAAGCTGCCTCATTGAGATGCTTATAAAATGGGGCCGATACTGCCTTCAATTGCCCAATCCTCGTAGGACTGCGATCATTTGAACTTTGCGAAGGAGGCCATTGCGTAAATGGGTGCGTGGCTTCAGTGCCCACTAAATCGTTTCTGATAAGCAGGGCAAGATCTGGGTTGATTTCCAAAATTTTATTGTAGGCGTTCAGCACCATCCACTTCACTTGCCCGAGATTAGCAGGGGCCCGGTGATTCGCTTCCCCAGACTCCAAATCAATAATCCCCTTCTCATACCACCAGAGAGGTTCAGGATTCAGCTCGATGGATGTCCCTGATAAACCAAACTCACCAAAGTTAGCACTCCCATTGTAACGATTTGCCGTCACCACAAGATCACCTGATTGATATCCAGAACGAATTCCATGAACAAACCCGCGAGTATTGTTCAAGAGCTGCACAGTGTCAGCCCCATAGTTGACTTCTGCCACCAGATAGTCATCAGCCTGCGGCTGAAACTCAAAACTCTCTTCGTTTTTGTAATACCTCCAAGTATCATTAGATCGGAAAACAGCCAGGAAATTCTGAGAAGACCCAGGATGGACAATCCGGCCATGAATAACCCCATTGGGGTTGAAAAGAAGATACCCCTCTCCACTTGCATTTTCTTTCGAAGCAACACCCGGACCAAGGTGACCCAAGGACACGGCAAAAAGAGGAGCCAAACCAACGGTAAAAAGGGCGCCAAGAATCAGTGCGCGAATTCTAGTCGATTTCATGAAGAATAAAGGATTGGGGGGCAAGGACGGTCGACGAGACTAACTGAGAATTTACTGATAGATCCCCATCGAGATATCGCCCTGCGGCTCATCAAGGGTCACCTTCCCTTTAAAGCGAGCGTGGCCTTCCACTGCAAGGGCCTCCCCTCCAGATGCCCTGGAGTTGGTAGGATCAACCAATGGCTGAGACTCATTCCAAAACTTGTTGGTGAGGGTCGTTTGCCCGTTTTTAAGAGTTGT
>JAHDGN010000318.1 GCA_020627645.1 Akkermansiaceae bacterium | reverse complement strand
GTCCCTTTCCCAAACGACGACCAAAATCCAAAGTCTCCTTCGGTCCCTCCAAATACTGCCACCTTCCAATTTCCATTGCTCACTCCCTAAATTCCTATTCCTTCATCTGCAAGAACCTCCGTTCTCTAAAAACTCTCACAACGAAGCGTTTAAATTCAAAAAAAACTTGCTTGAAATCCCCATTTGTGATGAATTCCCGCCCCGCTCCGAAGGAAAACACCTTTCGTGTCTCCATCGGCGCCTTAACTTAAGCCGAATTTATAACCATGGCCTACGCAATTTTCAAAACTGGCGGAAAACAATACCGCGTCCAAGAAGGTGATACCATCAGCGTTGATCGCCTTCCTGTCGATGCGGACGATACCATCGAATTTGGCGAAGTTCTCCTCGTCAACGACGGCTCCAACACCAAAGTTGGCGCTCCAACTGTCGAAGGAGCCGGTGTGACTGCCAAAATCATCGAACAACACCGTGGACCTAAGGGTGTTGCCTTCAAATTCAAACGCCGCAAGGGCTTCCACAAAACCATCGGTTTCCGCCATCATCTCACCAAACTTGAGATCACCGGAATCAAAGGATAACTCATTCATTTTCAACCACTTACAAAGACATGGCTCATAAGAAAGGACAAGGTTCTGTTAAGAACGGACGTGACTCCCGCAGCAAGCGCCTCGGCGTTAAAAAGTTCGGTGGCGAGAAAGTCATCGCGGGTAACATTCTCATCCGCCAGCGTGGCACCAAATGGCACCCAGGCTCAAATGTAGGTATGGGAAAAGACCATACTCTTTTCGCTCTTACTGATGGCAGCGTCTACTTTGATAAGAAAGGTCGCCGCATCAACATCGCCCTTGCGGACTAAAGATTTTTGCAATCCAGCATTATTTAAAAATAGGGCGGACCGTGATGGTCCGCCCTTCTTCTTTCCGAAGAACCAGCAACCATTCCGCGAGTCAAACGACCTGGTAAAACTAATTCACCAACAAACCCACAAACATTTCCCCATGCAAATCGTCCTTGTCGAACCAGAAATCCCTCACAATACCGGAGCAGCCGGGCGTCTCGCTTTAGCCACCGGTTCAACTCTTCACCTCGTCAAACCCCTCGGATTCTCCATCGATGACAAGACGGTCAGACGGACTGGCCTCGACTACTGGAAAGATGTCGACCTCAAAGTCTGGGAAAACTTCCACGACCTTCAACAAGCTCATCCCCATGCCCGCTTCTGGTTTCTCAGCACCAAAGCCAAAAAATCAGCCTGGGACATCCAATTTGAACCCAACGACTTCCTCGTCTTTGGAAAAGAAACCAAAGGCCTACCCGAAGAATGGCTCGACCACCGAGCTCTCCGTATCCCCATGAAAGCCGGCTCAACCCGCTCTCTCAATCTTGCCACCGCCATCGCTATCGTTCTGTACGAAGCCCATCGCCAAGTCGGTGACCTTGAATAATATCGTCATAGCCAAAATCTTTTTCTAAGTAGAGTCAATTGACCTCTTAGAACCCCTGATCCCATCTCGCGGCTTCCCGTCTTTGTATGACAAAAATCCACTCCACCAAAAGTCCCACAACCAAGCAAAGATTGGCTAGCCCGGATATTTCATGAAGCAGTTCGAGTTCGCCTCAGATCATTGCATTTCAGTAGGCGGACGCCGATTTCGAGGAATGACTGAATGCACATTCTGTCTTTCCTCGAAGTCAAGGACAACAACCTGAAGTTCCATGAGATGGGACGAAATCGAGCTGGGCTCATGAAATTTTCGGGCTAGATTCGCGAGGATTAGCGGTTCCTACATCCACAACCAAAATCCTCTATGGTTTCTTTTCCTCATCCACCCCCCCCCCGCCAGCAGCATCAATCACCCCTTCATCGCTCTCTCTCGTCGCCGCTTCTCCAACTGAATCATCAGTAAGTTCACATCGGCGGGAGTAATACCCGAAATCCTAGCCGCCTGACCCAATGTTCTAGGCCGAATTTTTCCAAACCTAACCTTCGCTTCAGCTTTTAAACCCGAAATCCCATCATAATCGAAATCCCCCGGAATCGAGGCCCCTTCCTGCTTCCGAAATCTCTCCACCTCCGCCAGTTGCCTGGCAATGTGTCCCTCATACTTAAAATCAGCCTCCAAAATTGGCCAAAGTTCCACGTGGAACTTTGAACGAATCTCCTGAGGCAATTTCTCCCACCCATTCCCTCCCTGGCGAAACCAATGATCTAACCTAATCCGATCATGAGTCGTCTCCCTCACAAAGGCCCGTGCGCTCTCCAAATTAGCCATCTTTTCTTCGTAAAGATTCTTCTCCTCCCCATCCAATAGCCCAGCTTCAATTGCCTTCCCACTCTTCATCAGCATTATCCTGTCTGAGCAACAAACTATACTCCGCACGACTCGTAAACATGCGATACGGCTCCGTGCAGCCCTTAGTCACCAAATCATCAACCATCACCCCAAGATAAGCCTCGTCCCTACCCAAAACGAAGTCCCCCACTCCCATCACCTTCCTCGCGGCATTCACGCCAGCCAACAACCCTTGACCAGCCGCCTCCTCATACCCTGACGTTCCATTGATCTGTCCCGCGAAATATAAACCTGATATCCGCTTTGTCTCCAACGTCGGAAACAATTGAGTCGGCGGGCAATAATCATACTCCACGGCATAGCCCGGCCGAATGATCTCACAATTCTCTAAGCCTTGAATCGATCTCAAAAAATCCAACTGAACCTCATAAGGAAGAGACGTTGAAACCCCATTCACGTAATACTCAAACGTCTGCCTCCCTTCAGGCTCTAAATGAACCTGATGCCGTTCCTTATCAGCAAACCTGACGACCTTATCCTCGATCGAAGGACAATACCGGGGCCCAACTCCCTCAATTTTACCTGAATACATCGGTGATTGATCCAAATTGTTCTGAATCACTGCATGAGTTCCCGGATTAGTCCACGTCACCCAACAAGGAATTTGTTCCACGTGGAACTCTGAGTCACCCCAGTTGTTCAAGGTAAACAAATCACCTTTGTCTCGCCGAATCAGCTGCGGGTGATAGGTAAACAAAGATGGAGGCTCATCACCTCCCTGCTCTTCGCATTGGCCCAGATCCAGACTTCTACCATTCAATCGGCAAGGAGTCCCCGTCTTGAATCGATCAATCTCAAATCCCAAGTCCTTTAGAGAATCAGAAACGGTCGAAGTCGCATCACCCATCCTCCCACCCTTCTCATTTCGCAACCCCACATGCATTAAGCCCTTCATAAAGGTCCCCGCCGATAAGATCACCGTCTTTGCGCGAATCTCCATCTGCAACGACGTCTGCACCCCACAAACCTCGTCATTCTCGACCAAGATTTTCGCCACATTTCCCTGATGAAGATCCAGACCTCTTGTCCCCTCGACAATCCACTTCATCCGAAACTGATAGGCTTTCTTGTCACACTGTGCTCGAGGGGCTCGGACCGATGGTCCTTTAGCTCCATTCAACATACGCCACTGAATGGCGGTCGCGTCCGTATTCTTCCCCATCATTCCACCCAAAGCATCAATCTCCCTCACCATATGTCCTTTCCCCAAACCCCCAATCGCTGGATTACAACTCATCTGACCGATGGTGTCCAAATTTTGCGTCAACATCGCTACCGTCACCCCCATTCTTGAAGCAGCTAGCGCCGCTTCAACCCCGGCATGACCTGCACCAATCACCAACACATCATATTCTTTTGGATAACGAAACATCTCAATTTTCTGCGAAGCCCTGAACACTATCAACCCACGAACAAAAAACAACAGCGGTTCCGTCCATAGAAAAGAACCGCTGTTGAAGCACACACGCAACTTGTTTGTTGCTATCAGTAGAATACATCAAAATTCCGATTATTCCCGAACAAAATATGAAAAATGTGAAATTTGTAGATGGGATGAGATGTTAACTCACTGATTCACGGTGATTTAAGAAATTTTTGAGAATTGCCTTTTTTACTCAGAGTCTGTCTGAAAACTGCCAAATGACTGCTGAGAAGGTATTGTCTTTCAGCCAAGTGGAGGCGGGTGCCCTAGTCGAGGAGCACGGTAGCATGAAAAGAAGGGTCTCTAGCCCGGATATTTCATGAAACAGTTTGAGTTCGCCTCAGATCATTGCATTTCAGTAGGCGGACGCCGATTTCGAGGAAAGACTGAATACACCTTCTGCCTTTCCTCGAAATCAAGGATCAACCTGCAATTCAATGAAATGTGACGAAATCAACCTGAGCTCATGAAACATTCGGGTTAGGAGTCTGTCGGACTGAAATGAGTAGCTATTGGAAGCACCGGAGTTCAAAAT
>JAHDGN010000317.1 GCA_020627645.1 Akkermansiaceae bacterium | reverse complement strand
CCGACTCGTTGTAGGTAATCAGGTTGAATCGTTCGCCATCTTCCAAACCACCCAACACCTGCCTCACCGCAGCTTTCACTTGGCTCAGTTTTTTCCCTGCCATACTTCCCGAACGGTCCATCACCACCGTCACCTCTCGCTTCAATTTAACCGCCTTTCCTCTCTCTGGAGCTGACAACAACATCATCAAATATCCCTCATCCGCCTTCTCTTCATACGAAACCACACTCGCAACAGCCCCCTCCGACACCTTGCGTAATACCGAAATTCTGAGGGGCCCAGGATTAAGTTTTTCACCAAGAGAGATCGTCACCGATCCATCGTCTCCTCTTTTTTGCTCAATCCCATGCGTGGGAGAATACACCCCTTTGATCCCCTTCTCGTCTTTCCAGTTGACCGAAATCTTCCAGGTCGGTGCCTCCTTCACCATGGTCTGGGTCCGGGGCAAAACATAGTCCACCCGATCACCGTCAGCCTTCAACACTTCTTCATAAACCATTCGCAATCTCACCGACTTCCCCGCTGGCACCGGAAACACCCCAGTCTCCACCGCCCCCAATCCCGCGAACTCCAAAATGGCAGGGTCCATCATCCGACTCACGATATGATCGTAAATCCGACGAGCCTCATCTTTCGGCAGCAGTTTTGCCTCCAACTTCCCACTTGCCCCCTCCATCCCAAATTGCTTCAACACACAACCAACCGGAACCGGAAAGATCCCTTTTCCTTCTGCCGGGCGAGTTCCCGGATTCTTGAAACTCAAAAACATCTCTGTCGTCGCCACCTGCCCCTTAATGTTCACATTGACCTCGATATCGGTGACCTTGACCTCCTCAGGCCTTCTCCGAAAGGGCCTCACATGAGAGGTAAACCAATGTCCATCAGGACGAACCCCACATCTCATACACGCATCGAGGGGCTGCCAAATCATCACCCCTCCGCCTAACAAAATTTGCTTCGTAAATTGTCCCCGAGTCATAGGAGCACCCTACCCGAACACCTCCTCCCTATGTGTAAAGAGAACGTAAAAACAAAAAAAGAACCCTGCCACGTTGCCCGTAGCAGGGATCTCTTCGCACACAAACACTAGCCTTAATGAATCAATTCAGGCCTCAAGATCTCAGACCCCCTTCGTCCATCGACGTTCAAAAAATATCCAGAAAAATTAAATTTCCTGCTCAATTCCTTTGAGCTCTAAGAACAAATCACTCCAGCGCTCCGATTGAGGCTCCAACGCCCCCCTCTGCTCCGCAATTCTTCTCCTCACAATTTCAAATAACTCGCCATACTCGACGAAAAACTCCCTCACACCCTCCTTGTAGTCTTCCGACACCCCATCCGCAAACTCCTGCCTCGAGTCCTCCACACGCTGCATGAATTCCTCACAAAGAGAATCCCGCATCGTCATCGCCCGAAACCCTCCAAGCAAGATCACCAATACCGCTACCCCAACGAAAACCCATGCCATCCCCCCCCAACCCAACCCTCCACAAACCCCCGCCAGAATAAGCGCACACAAAGCCCCCGCGACATAGCCTTTCAAAGCACTCCGTCGCAACTCCATTTCCAATTCCAGCCCACTCCGCAATCTCAGCCGACTCACCACCTCTCGAGCCGCCCCACCCAATCGATCCACAAATCGCTCTCGTGCTCCCGACAAGGAATCAGTCTCCCGATCAAAATCTGGCGCCCTTAATTCTAACTGATCCACAATCCTCGGTTCCACCGTCTCCCAATGTATCCGACAACTCTCCACCAACTCCTCTCCGTCTTTATCTGCCCGCCCCCCAACTGCCTTCGTTACCCCATCCAACAAAGCTCGTTCCACCTGCGAGGGCAACCGCTCCTGTTTAAACAACGAAACAAATTCATGTCGCACCGAAAATTTTCGCCCCAAACGATCCGCAGCCTTCTTCCCCTCCCCTAAAAAAACAGCGCCCAATCCAGCCAACCTCTCACTCAAAAATTTTGACTGTCCCTCCCTGCGATGCTCCACCTCACTTTCCAACTCTCTCAGAAACCGCTCATCCCGATCCAACTTCTCACGCCGTTCCTGAATTTTTTCCTCAATCCGCCCCAGCATCACCTCAGTCGAATCATAGACCTCTTGTAAAACACGTCGGCGTTCAAAATTTCCAGAGAGCCTCCGAGAAACAAAAGCCTCCAGGGCCGGATATCCACTCCGCTGCCAAATATGTGACACCAGCTCCTCTCCCTTCTTTGCCTCGATCGCCAACTTAGCCGAAACAGGAAACACCTCAGGCTCCAACCCGGTTTTCTGCTTCGCCAAACTCCGAATATGGCCCACCATCACCTCCAAATCCACCTCATCCTTCGTGTCCGATTTTTGCAGAATAAACGCCGATCTTCGCAATTGATTTTCAGACAAATTCGCCACCACTTTCCACGTTGATGCCGCCCAAGGATTCTCGACCGGGAAAACCACCAACAACAAATCCGCGTCCGATACGACCCGAGCTGTCGCCATCCGCAAATCGTAGTCTAAGGTGTTAGTCCCAGGCGTATCACTCATACTCCCTCAAAAACTCAAACGGCAACTCCCAAGTTTCATCAATCCTCGTCTCAGAGACCTTCCTCACCTTCTCACCAAAGACATACGTCTTCACTTCGTCAGTCGTAGGCAACTCCCCAACCTCACAAAAATCCTCCCCAAACAACCCATTGAGAACACTCGACTTACCCGCATTAATCTCCCCACAAACCACAAAAACAAAGGGATCACGCAACCCTGCCAAAAACTCCCCCTCATCTTCCAAATGCGCCACATCAACCCCCACCTCCTCACCAAGCACACGAACCCCCGATACCACGCTCCCCAATCGGTCACGTGTCGCAAAATAACGCCTCCCGTATTGCATCCGATTCGAAAGCCGATCGCTCCCTTCCAAAAACTCACCTAGGCCCGACTCTTCTGCGCCAACATCTGAGAGACCGTCACAAATCGAAATCCTTTAGACAGCAACCCATCAAAAGTCTTCGGCATCGCATCCACCGTCGGCGCATGTAAATCATGTGCCAAAATAAACGCCCCATTATGAGCCTTCGACAAAATACGTGAAGCCACCACCGATGGCCCCGGACGCCTCCAATCCTCTGGATCAATCGACCACATCACCGTCGGATACCCAAACTCCGAAAAAACCAAACTCCTCTGCCGAGTATACAATGCCCCATATGGAGGCCTCATTGTCCGCGGCCTCACCCCAGCAGCCCTCGAAATCGCAGCATCGGTCTTCTTCAACTCACTCCGCACGCGCACATCACTCAATCCAGTCAACTTGGGATGACTATAGGTGTGATTTCCAATCTCATGTCCCTCCGCCACCATCCTCCTCACAATATGTGGATACCGATCGACATTAGATCCAATCACATAAAAAGTCGCTTTGATGTTCCGCGCCTTCAACATATCCAACAACCTCGGCGTATTTTTCGGATGTGGCCCATCATCAAACGTCATTGCCACATAGGGATGGGTCGACAACCCACGCGACTGAGTCACATCCAACCCCGAAAAACTCGAAGGCAAATTCATATGAGGATTCTGCAACCCACGATTCGCATACGAAGGCGACTGGTATTGCGTGTTTGCCCCCAATTTCGGCGAAGCTTGCACTGAGGGCGCAATCGGATTCAAATTCTGAACACTCGTCCCATCCACTTTATCCTGAGGCGAACACGAATGCCCAACTACCATCGCTCCCGATCCAAGATATAAAAATTTTCGACGCTCCATAGCTTCTGACTTCAAATATGTCGTTCCGCTACAAAAAGTCACGACTTTCCCCAAAGGCCATCTCTTAATGTCTCTAAATCGTTGATAAACTCAAACAAAATGGAGGACCGAGACTTGGATTCCCTCAAACCTCCCATAGAATCCCCCACTCTACAGGACACGCCCGTTGTCGCCGAAATTCCAAAGCTCAAACAAAAGACCGAATCTCCATGCTCCTCACCAACGCTCACCTCATTTCACCTGGAATAGAAATCGAAAACGCCTCCGTTCTCATCGAAAATGGAAGCATTTCAGAAATTTCAAACCATCGATCCGGCGACCTCGACCTCCAAGGAAACCTTCTCCTCCCAGGTTTTATCGATATCCATTCCCACGGAGCCAAAGGATATGACACCTGTGACAATTCTCTCGAAAGCCTGGAACAAATTGCGCAAACAAAGCTTCGCGAAGGCGTCACCACTTGGCTTCCTACCACCCTAACCCAACCACCCGAAACTCTCTTATCGATCCTACAAACCATCCAAAAATGGGCTCCCAATGCCCCTCTCCAAATCCCAGGCAT
>JAHDGN010000316.1 GCA_020627645.1 Akkermansiaceae bacterium | reverse complement strand
CCCCTCAACCAAGCCCCCCACCCCCCCAACCCAGCCTCCCAACACAACACACCAGACACTCGGCCGCAGGCCGCCGACCGTCACTGCACGATCTCCACATAATCCCCATACGTCGTCAACCCCCACAGCTTTCTAGCTGATGAAGTCGACATCCGAATACACCCCTTCGAAGCCGGATATCCAGGTAGAACCCCCACATGAAAACCAAAGTCGCTTTCACTCAATCGCTGAAAGTACGGCATTTCCACGTCATAAAGAGTCGAAGTCCAATTGCGATGCCTTCTCGTAATCACAAACTTCCCCTTCCTCGTCCGATGCCCTTTTTTTCCACTCGAAATCGAAGCCTTTAAAACCACCTTTCCATCCTTATAAACATAAGCTCGCTGCTCCGATAAGTCCACCTTCACCCACACCGGAGTCTTTCCCGGCTTCCTCTTGAATAACACCTGTGTGACATCCGTATCTCCTCGGCGAGTCGAAAAATAAGTCACCCACCTCCGATACGGCCCCATCTTCGTATTCGCCTTCGTATTCGCCCCCCTCTTGACCAACAACTGAGCCAACTTCACATCTCCCGCATCAGCCACCATCATCAAAGGAGTAAATCCCAAAGGCTTCTTCTTTAACGACGACTTCGCAATATTCCCAGACTTCACCAAACCCAAAAACTCCTCAGACAAACTCTCCGTCTGATACGGCTCATCCACTTGTGCCCCCTGATCCAACAAATACTCCACCATTGGATAATCCAATTTCGCCACCGCGACCAAATACGACTTCTGACCTGTCCGATCCACCACATCAATCGGTGCTCCCGCTTCAACCAAAACCTTCACGATCTCCAAATCCCCCTGCCTCACCGCAACCGCCAATGGAGACTCTCCACCCGATACCTGCCTCTTCGTTGCAGACATCCCACTCGCCAACAACATCCGAACCCCCTTCAAACCATCTTCAGCTCCACGCTTTGCCGCAACATACATCTCATCCCCCCCCTCCGCCCCCGCATCCAACAAGGCTTTCATCATCCCAAACTCCCGATCCCGGTGAGCCAACGCAATCGGAGCCATCCCCCCCTGAGACAACACATCCACGCCAGCCCCCAAATCAATCAACGTCCTCAAAACCTCCTCATTTTTTCCCAAAACCGCCAAGTGAAGCGGCGCCCACCCATCCGGATCCAACGCATCCAGTGACCCCTCCTTCTCTTTCAACAACTCCAACAGGTCAGATTGAGACTCCCTGACTAACCCATGAACCAATCCATCCCCCTGCTGACTCCTCACATCAGGGTTCACCCCATTCTCCAACAAAAACCTCAACACCTTGTGGTTCTTCAAACCCAAGGCCAAATGCGGCAAACTTTCTTCTCCCACCCGATTCTTCGACAAATCGACTCCCCTCTTCACCAATTTCTCCAAAATCACCGGCTGATTCTGACGAGCCGCAATCCTCACCAAGGACTGCCCTACTTCATCCACCGAATCCGGATTCACCCCAGATTCCAAAAACATCCCCACCACCGCAAAACGACCACCCTTCAAAGCACTCGCCACCAAAGAACCTCCCTTTTCCACCTCCAAATCCAAATCAGCCCCCTTTTCGACCAATCCCATCACCGCATCCAAATTGTTTGCCTCCACCGCATAATGCAACGCCGTCTTCCCCTTCCCATCCTTCGCATTCAAATCACTCCCCGCCTCCACTAACTCCCGAACCAAGCTCGAACCACGCCCTCCCGCTGCCAACATCAGCGACGTCCTCCCTCCCTCATCCACCCCTTTCGCCTCCTGACCCAACTTCAACAACGCGTCAGCTAACGCCAAATCCCCCTCCTCTAACGCCCGAAACAAAGTTGCTTCAGAAACCTCAACATTCCGGTCCTTTAAAACACGCTGCGCCGAACGTTTCTCCGCATTACAAGACAGAAGGCAAGCAGAACCAACACAAACGACCAGCCGCAACAAATAGCGACGCAAAAACACTCCGAGTGATCGAATTTTCATGGATTTGGGGGCAAAATTCCCGTTCGAAATCACTCGAACGCTGCGCCTGATACTACAACACAATCGAATTTGTCTAATCAGAAAATATAAAAAAAGAAGCCATCAAAAACAACTAACATTTAATGAATAAATCAAACCCATCCCCGTCCTACCCCCATCGCATCTATGAAAAATACAGTAAAAATCATCTCAATCCTTGCCGCTCTAGCACTCTCATCCTCCGCTGAACCCCAAAAAACCTCGTCAAAAACCACCCAATCCTACCAAATCACCCTCGAAGTCTTCGAAGCCCCCCTCTCTCTTGCAGCCGAACTCAAACGCAACCCACCTCAAAACAAATCTCTATACCAGACGGTCGTTGAAAAATCTTCCACCACCGAAATCACCCTCCTCAAATTGATCTCCACCTCACTCCAACTCTCCACGCCCACCACCAACAAACAAGTAAACGAATACACCTACGCAACCGACTTCGAACCACCACAACTCGACACCCTCCCCGAGGCACTCCCCGATGACTTCAAAGACTTTGACCGCTTCATCATCCCTGCCACCCCCACCGCCTTTGAAACCAAACACCTTGGTGACACCATCGAAGTCGAAATCAATCAGAGCTCTGACAGCCCGAACCATCTCAACGCCAATCTCGAATACACTCACGTCGCCCTCGGCACTCCAACGATCTGGGGAGAAGGCAAATCTCAAACCAAAGTGCCCGAATTCATCGTCCGCCGATCCAAACATCAAACGACACTCAAAATCGGCACTCCAAAACACCTAAGCACCTTCCCAAAACCCTCGAAGAAACTCGAACACGCCCCCCAAACTGTCTGGCTCCTCTTCGCCACTCTTAAAACCTCGAAATAATCTCCCCCCTCACACCTCATCCCATGACCAAAATCATCTTAACGACTACCATCTTACTTCTCCCCCCAGTTCTTCCTGCCGAATTGATCGAAGACCCCTTCGAGGAGAACCTCAACCAACCTCTTCCGACCGAATTCGAAATCACCCTCGAAGCCTTCAAATTCTCAAAGTCCCAAGCAGCCGAACTATTCCATCAAAACCCCTCTCACTCCAACCTCTACGAAAAAGCCCTTTCACAAGCCACCCTCACCAACTTCCAAACTCTCACCACCAAAAGTGGAACACCTGCTTCCCTCGAAAGCATCATCGAATACATCTACCCCACTGACTACGAACCACCCCAAACCATCCCCGACCCCAAAAACCTAAACCAATACCTTCACGCCATCGCTCCCTGCAGCCCCACCGCCTTTGAAACAAAAAATATTGGAAAAACACTCGAGATCCAGATCACTCCAGCTCATCCAGGATTCGCCAAAATTGAATTCGAACCCACTGATATCGGACACTCCAAAAATCTCACCTGGAGTTCCCCGCCAAGCACCCAAAAAATGCCCCAATTCAACGTGACCAGATCAAGAGCACACCTCACCGTCCCTCTCAACAAACCGACTCTCAGCCACTCATCAACAAACTTAGATCAACCAAACCAAATTGAGCTGAGCTTCCTGACGATACGGACCTCTCAAAAGATCAAAACACAAAGACCCAGGCAATACCTCACCGCGAAATACGAGGCCTTCTCACTACCCACTTCAATAGCCGCCCAACTCGTCCGCCAATCAACATCCAACCACCAACTCTACAAAACACTCACCAACCGAAAAAAATCACCTCAAGCTCAACTCAAATCGTTCATGATCCAACATCTGGGCCAATCAACTCCCATCACGATCGAACACCTTCAAGAATACATCTCCCCCACCGAATACGCGCCTCCGGGACCCAACTTCTACAACCATTTTGGAGAGAATGAAAAATCAACTTTCAAACCTCCTAACAACCGTAAATCCTACCCAACTGCCTACACCGCTTTCGAAACCAAAAACATAGGCAACGCACTCGAACTGACCGTCGACTGGAACCAGGATACGAATGAGATCCATTCGCTAATATCCACTCCAATCATGTCCAATTTTTAGAAACCATCCTTCATGGAACTGGGGTTTCTCAACAACCCACACCAAGATTCGACGTCCAGAGACTCCGAACGCGCACACCCCTCTCTCCATCTACCCCTAACCTCCTCGCCACCCTCACCCCTTCTTCCAAATCGAACAACGAAACCTGGTTCGCATTCCTCACTCTGCATCCATCGAATTAATCGATCATACATAAATTATCATCAATTTTGATTTGAGCGCATGTCATGGGAATAATCTCCCATGACGACCAACCGACGTCCTAACCCGACTTTCGCTATTCGCGGCGATTTGGAGGTGAGATCGTTGATTTTGCGT
>JAHDGN010000315.1 GCA_020627645.1 Akkermansiaceae bacterium | reverse complement strand
CGACAGCTGGAACTCTTCTAAATACCCCGCTGCTTGCGGCGGGGATCTTTATTTGAATGGCGGTTCATTTCATGTGAGTGTTGAGGCTATTAAGTCTATTTTTAGCACTCGTTACCGGAGGCGGTATCCGGTTTATGCTTCGTCGGTGGGGTCAAATCTGGCTCTTCTCGACGGTGAGGGGAGGGAGGTTTTTTCTGACCTTTCCGAGGATGAGGTGGATCTTCGGGCCGAACTTCGTGTGTCCTCGTTGGCTGCTGGTCAATAATATCTTCAAGTGTCGAGGGCTGAGGATTACAAAGATCTGGGGGCATATGAGGTGAGTTATGATGGGACGACTACCTTGGGTACTTCGTATGAGGACTGGATCGTGGCGAAGGGGCTTGTTTTTCCGGGAAATGGTGACCCTGCATTGGATGCGGACTTGGATGGTTATCGTAATTTAATGGAATTTGCGGTTGGGTCTGAACCGCTTGTCAAAAATTCCGTTCATCCAATTCGTACTAGTTTAGAGACGCTCAATGGGCGCGAGTTTCTGGTTCTTACGACACCGGTGAGATCTGGTGCTATCTTTTCGGGGGAGCAAGGATTGTCTGCTTCACGAGATGGAATTGTTTATTTTATTGAGGTGACGAGTGATCTTGAGAAGTTCAATGAACTTGTTGCTGAGTCGCCATCGGTTGTGCATTGTGGTCTGCCCTCGCTGCCAATTGGTTGGGAATATCGATCTTTCCAGTGCACTCCGCCTACGAGCGATTTGTCTCGTGAGTTTATTCGACTTCGTGTTGAAATGGAGGACTAATCAAAGTCTTGTTGGGTGTACATTTGGCCGTGTTGGCGAGATTTGGTTTTGTTTCGGATTTTACTAACGGTTTTTTGGGTGACTTGAGGCGCGCGGTTTGACCAGGTCGCTCGGATGAAGGTGGTGACGTCGGCGATCGCTTGGTCATCGATGGCGGTGTTTTGTGCGAGACCGGGCATTACGGCGTTAGGAGTGAAGGTTTTTCCGTTAATTTTGATGGGCCCAGTGAGACCATGGAGGAGAATTTTGATCAGGCGGGTTTCGTCTCCGGTAACCCAATCTGATTGATCTAGTTGGGGGCCGAGGTTGGGCAGGCCAGATCCATCGGTGCCATGACAGCCGACACAAGCGGCGGTTCCATTATATAATTTTTTCCCGCGTTGATAGGATTGGAGGTGTGCTCCTGATAGGAGTGCAGCGGGGTCCTTTTTTCTTGTTGCGGGGCCGGAGATGGTTTTCTGGAGTTTCTCGTTAAAAAAGCGGCCTGAGTAGCCAGCGACGTTGTTTTTAGTGAAGAGGTTTGCGTTGTGGGTGAGTCCAGCAATGGCGGCGTCATCAAGATAAGGGGTCCCGGAGAGATTTTTTTTCAGGAGTTTCGAGAGTTCTTGTTGGGATTCTGCGGTTGGGATGGTGGCAAGAACCTTTGCTAGGTAGGAGCGGGTCTTTTTGGTGACGGTGAAGGTTTGAAAGTAGAGATTTTGGTGTTGAGCAAGCACTTCGGGTGAGATGGAGAGAGATGCGTAGAGTGCGGTGATCACAAGGTCATCTGGGTATGGTCGTAGAAGTTGGTTTCGGAGGTGTTCGGGCTTGAGCTTTCCGAGGCCTTCGAGGGTCCAGATCGCATGCATTTGATGTAGCGGACTGGAGTTGGTGTTTTTGAGAATTTTGATGAGAGGTGCTGGGGAAATTTTGCGTTGGATTAGGATTTGTTGAGCCAGATCACGGTGGTAGCCAGAGGGGTTTCCCAGGTGTTGGAGAAGTTCGGATTCAGTTGCCTTTGAGAGATCAACTTCTTTATTGAGGGGGCGTGTTTTGTGGCGGATTCGGTAGATCCGGCCGTGTCCCATTCCTGGTTGATGAAGTCCTCGCGAGATGGTTTGGTTCCGGAGATAGGAGGTCATGTAAGTTTTGTGCTGAATGATGCCGTGGTAGAAGTCGAGAAGGTAGAGAGAGCCGTCGGGTGCGTTGAATAGGTTAACGGGGCGGAAGCGTTCGTCAGTCGAGGTTAGAAACTCCTTTTTGCCAAGAGGGTGGGTGCCAAAGTGGATCCCTCTTTTTTCAGTCAGGTTGATGAGTTTCACTAGCTGGGCGGCCGATTCGCAGACGAATGCTTGGTTGTGGTATTCTTTGGGAAATTGGGTTCCGCGGTAGATCACTGGTCCACAGGCAGCAGAGGTGTTGATGAGTTTGTGGGTTTGTGGGTCTAGGGTGTCGGTTTTGTAGTTGTTGAGAGTAGAGATGTAGGCTCGGTTGATTCCAGGAGTGACTCGGCCGGGGTAGACATTGTTGGGGCCAATGACATTGGACATGCTGCGTTTGACGCGGATGGCTGGGTTTCCGTAGAGGAGGTTTGGGAGGATGTGTTCGCCTCGAAGAAGAGTGCTATTGTGGTTCCAGTAGAGTCTGCCGAGGTTGTCTTTGGTGATGCCCCACTGGCCGCGTTGTCTGGTTTTCTCTTTGATTATTTTTCCGTCCTTATATTTGTATCGGATACTTGATTTGGCGTTGTAGATCCAGTTGTCGATGTTGAGGAGGAGTCCGTTGGGTTTGTGTTCGACATTGCCGAAGGTTGAAAATTGGTTATCGAGAATGACTGGGGTGCCGTCAGGTTGGTCGCCATTTCGTTTTGAAAAATAGAGGTATTTCTGATCAGCAAAGATGAGTCCGCCGGGAACAAGAAGTAGGGCGCGTGGGAGGACGAGGTTGTCAAGGAAGGTGGTGCGTTTGTCCGCCTGGCCGTCACCGTTGGTGTCTTCCAGGATGGCGATGCGGCCGGTCGGTTGATCTTCGGTTTTTCCGTCAATATCGGCCATGTATCCTCTCATTTCAACGACCCAGATCCGGCCGCGATCATCGAAGGTGAGAGCGACGGGTTTTTCGACTAAAGGTTCAGCGGCAACGGGTTCGATGATGAAGTCTGGATGAATGGTGAAAGCTTTGAGAGCTTGTTCCACAGAGAGGACTGGTGCGGGGGGGATGAGTTCGGGCGGTACAACATCAGCCATGGAATGGTGTTCTTTGCGGTCGCCTTTTTGAGCGAAGCCGAGCGCAGTGGAGAGGAAAAGAGTGATAAACAACCGGACCATTGGGCTAAGATACGTTGAAAAACTGATCGAGCTAGCGGGATTTTTGAGTTCTGGATATTTGGTCCATTTGTTGCGAATGGGTGATGGAGCTTGTGTTGGCCGGTGAGCTGGGGTTTGTTGGAGGTATGAGGGGTTTTTTAGTCTGGTTCATTGTGGTGATGAGTGTGAGTGCGGAGGTGATTTTTGATGGGAAGTCATTGAAGGGATGGGAGGTGAGAAAAGGGGAGGAGAAATATTGGAGGGTGGAACATGGTGCGATCGTGGGTGGTTCTCTGAAGGAGAGAGTCCCGCATAATACATTTTTGTCGTTTAAGAAGCGGATCGGAGATTTTGAATTGAGATTGAAGGTGAAAGTGGTTGGAAAGAACCCGAATGCGGGAGTGCAGGTGCGAAGTGAGAGGGTGAAGAATCATCATGAGATGATTGGATATCAGGCAGATATTGGCCCGGGGCTTTGGGGGAGGCTGTACGATGAGTCAAGGAGGAGGCGGTTCATCGGTGATTGGATTTCGAAAGAGGCAAAGAAGGCGAGCAAGAAAGGATGGAATGATTATCGAATTCGATGTGAAGGCAAAAGGGTGAGAATTTGGGTGAATGGGGTTTTGACTTGTGACTATACGGAGAAGGAAAAAGGGATTCCTGGAAAAGGATTGATTGCGCTGCAGGCGCATAGTGGGCCGCCTTTTGAGGTTTGGTATCGGGAGATTGTTTTGGAAAAGTTGGGTGGGTGAAACTTGTTCCAAAATTTTTGAGGTATCCACTTTCAGTTGAAAGGGTTGAGAGATTGGCTTGGTGTCATTTTTAAAACGCTTTCACATGAAATGATTTGGACATCGTCTTCCATGAGAAGGCTTGTCAAAAACTAATCGAAATTCATTTCGCTAGAGGCACATCGTTGGTTTGGTCTGGGTGTTTGAGGTTGAAAAATGTCTGAGCTGAACAACGCAATCCTGCTTCCATCCGCACTCTTAAAGTGAAGCGCTTTCTGGGCTTCGGTGCATGAGAGATTCCGCTTTGTCGTCATCAGAAGAAGTTATTAAGTCAGGCTGCTATCTGCATAGCGCACTCATTGTGGTGCAATGTGATGCTCGCAGTCACTGCTGGAAGTACGATCATGTTGTTCATTTCAGATTTTCTGGGAGGGAGACAAAAAAGATGACTAAAGAGGTAAAGATCTCAGTCAACGCGTGACTATCTGCTTGTCGCATTCTTTCGCCGGTTTGGCTTCCGAT
>JAHDGN010000314.1:3525-4377 GCA_020627645.1 Akkermansiaceae bacterium | reverse complement strand
CCAGTCGATGAGAGAGTCATGGTTGGGGAGGGTAAGTTTTTTGTGGATGGGGTAGGGGCTGTGTCGATTCGATCCTTCGAATCCTAAGAGGTGGTCATAGATGTCGGAGACCTGATTCATTTCGATTTCTGAAGAACGAAAATGAACTCGTAGGCCAACTCGAGCGGATAGGGAAAGTTGATGATCCTGGAGGTGTCGATTTTCCTCCATGGCATGATGGTTTTGAGGAGGCGGTAGTAAGGCCAGTGGTCGGGATAGGTTTGCTGAATGGTGAAGCCTGAGCGCTCGACCAATTTGGTCCATTCATCTCGATTGAGGGCGTCCTGGTGACCTTCTTTGTTGATCAGTCCGAAGGGCCTTTTGATGAATCTCCAGGTGAAGTTCTCGGAGTTTCGGACCATGAGACAGAGCTTTCCGCCATCTTTTAGGACACGGTGTTGTTCTTGGAGGGCTTTTTCTCGATCAAGCATTCTTTCGATGGATCCGATGCAGGTGACGGTGTCGAAAGTGCGGTCCTGGAATGGGAGTTGTTCGGCATTGCCTTGTTGAAAATGAGCTTCTGGGCAATATTCTTTGGCCATCGACACGGCTTCGGGAGAAAGATCGATTCCATCGACGTTAACTTCTTTGTTGGCAAAGCACTTCGCTAACAGCCCGAGTCCTGAAGCAACATCGAGGTGTTTACTGCCAGGTTGGACGTCGAGCGCAGTGGCAAAGATTTCGTAGGCATCAATGGGGCGAAGGTAGCGGAAACCTTTGGTGAGGTAGGTTTTGTCGAACCATTTTTTAATGCCTTCTTGGGTCGTGGAGCTCATTTTAGGAAGTATCGTGGGGTTCGGTTTTTATAATTTA
>JAHDGN010000314.1:0-3515 GCA_020627645.1 Akkermansiaceae bacterium | reverse complement strand
CGGACTGAAAGAGAGATTCGAGGTGTTTCTCTTCGAGGAGAATCTTGAGGTGGATATTGGTGATGAAGAGGGCTAGTCCTAGCCAAAGATACCAGGTGCTGAAAACGAGGCAGAAGCCCGCGAGGGTTAGGAAGGTTCCGAAGCTGATGGGGTTACGGCTCCATTTGAAGATGGATTTTTCGACGAGCTTCGTGCGGTTTTTTAGGTGGATGCTGGCGGCAATGGTGATGGCCCTTCCTGTGGTTGCGAGAGTGATGGCAATGAGGTCTGAGATTTTTAGGCTCCAATCAAAAGGGTGTTTGAAAAGTGCGAGAATGCTGAATGCCAGAGGGAGAAGGTAGAGCATTAGGCTTACGATAAAGACGAGGTAGAGGCCGAATTTTTTGATGAGGGCTCCCTCTTTTGTGAGGGAGTGAGTGGAAGCCTCGCTTGGAATAGGGCAGATGATAAAGTCCCAGGCAAAGGTGAGGTAGATGAGAATGACAAGAAGATAGATCATGAATGGAGCATGAGTTTTTGGTAGGAGGAGGCGGCTTTATCCCAGCGGTAGTCGTCTAAACATGATGGGTCGCTTTGGTGGGGCGTTTGCTTACTGGTTATTTCGATCAGGCTTTTTGCCATGGCTTCGATGTTGTAGGGGGCGATCAGCTTTCCATTGGCGGGGGTGACAACCTCTCGATTGCCTCCCACGTTGAAAGTGAGAATTGGGAGGTCGTGAGAAATGGCTTCACAGAATACGAGCGGGAGGTTTTCCATGGCTGAGGTGTGGAGAAGGATCTTGTATCGGGAATAGGGAACGACTTCCTGGTATCCTTTGAGTTCGACAAATGAGAATGCCTTCAAGTGTTCTGAAATTTGATGGTTCCCAATGTGGCCGAAGATATGGACTTTTGGTTTTGGAGTCTGGTTGAGGGTTTGTAGCTTTTTGAAAAGCTGAATGGCGTAGCGATATTTTCGTGAGTCGATGGTTCCGACCATGAGAATTTCTTGGTCTCTGGGTTCGGGCGCCGCTGGGTGTTTTTGGAAACCGTTTCGGATGATGGTATTCTTGCTGGTTTGTTTTCTGACCCATTCGCTCTTGAATTCTGAGACCGTGAAGACTCTTTCAGCTTTTCGGAAGATTGATTTGTAAACTGGGTTGTAGAACAAGGACCGGAGGCGGTTCGAGAGTCCTTGGCGTCCCAGTTCGGGCCAATTGTCGTGGTAGGTAAAGTAGAAGGGGATTCCAGAGAGGATGTAGAGAAATGAGTTGTAGAAATCGCCGTAGAAAATGGCTTTTGGGAGGGTCGAGAGGGTGGATAGTTTCTTGAGCGCATCGCGCCAGTTGAGGTAAGGAATGAATTCGAGTCGTTGGAAGGAATGTGTTCCGATCTCAGTGCCGACAACGATGACCTTTTGGAATTGCTCCTGGATTCTGGAAAAGATTTCACAGGTGGCGGTGGAGCCTCCTGAGAAATTGGTTCCGAAATGCGTGGTTAGAATGACTAACGTTGGCAGTTCATCATTTTTCATAGGCCGCAAAGGCATCTGAGGATTCGTGGAGGACGATTTTTAGTTTGGTGTCGTTCTCTAGAGATGGGGTGATGAGGGAGTGGAGATGCTTGGCGAAGAATTCTACGGTGGTGAGTTGTCCTTCGAATTCAGGAAGTTCATCGAGGTTCTTGTAGTTGAACCGATCAAGAACCTGGGTCAGGAGTTGGGAGGCGTATCCGATATCGATGACGACATTTTTTTCGTTGAGTTCGGCCCGAGAGAAATGTGCCTCGACTTCAAGGGTGAGCCCATGGAGATTCTGTGCCGGTCCGAAAAAGGGATCGGGCAAAGAGTGGGCGATCATGATGTTATTTTTGACGACTACGGTATACATGCTTCGTAAGTGATGAGAGTTCCTATTTCGTTGACCTGACCTTGTCTGAGTTCGTTAAAAAAATTGGGGGTATCGCTGAAGGGGATGGTCTTTGTGATGAGGTGTTGGAAGTCGATGTTGGCCAACAGCTTTAGAGCTAATTTTTTTCGGGAGAGGTAGGTTTCGTGAGGCCTAGCGTAGGGAATGGAGCTGACTTGGGAGGAGATGATTTGTTTTCGGTCGTAGTGGAAGTCTTGTCCGAGGGACAGGTTGATCGTCTTGTTACCATACCAGCTGAGTTCGATGAGTTTGCCTTCTTTTTTGAGGCGGCTTAGTCCGTGTTGGAGGCCTGATTCAGTGGCTGTGGTATGAAAAACGAGGTCGTAAGCTTCCTGTCTGGTCGCTGACTTGAAGAGCTGATGTGAGTGGTTTTTTTTGAGGGGATCGATTTCCTGGATCGTGACAGAGGTGCCGGGGATTTGCTTGACGACCTGGGCGAGGAGAGCGCCGATCGACCCGTAGCCGATGATTAAGACGTTGTCACCGATCGTGATTTGTGAGTCCCAAAGAGCGTTGATGATGGTTTCTAAATTACTGAGTAAGACCGCTTCCTGAGGGTTGATCGACTCCGGTAGGGTGAAGGCTTCAGATGTTTTTACGATGGCGTAAGATTGGTGTGGATGAAGTAGGTGAACGTGGCGCCCAAGAAAGTCGGGGTGTCCTCTTACCACTTTACCGACTAAAGAATATCCGTAAGTGAAGTTTCCTGAATTGAAGTCTCCACGGATGGATGGGAATGCCATGCGTTTGGTTGTCTCTGGATCTAGAGCAGTGCTAATGACTTGTCGTTCTGACCCTTGGCTCACGAGGGAGGCGGCTGACTGGACAAGGATCTCGTCTTGATTCAGTTGAAGGTCTTGGAGGTCGACCTCTTTGAGCCAAGAAGACTGTTGATTGTGCCAGAGTTCGATGCCGGTCATAGTTCTCCTACAAACATCATTTCATCTCCCATGGGTGAGAAGCGATGCGATTTAAAGGTCATGGCATCTTTCATGCTGGAGGTTTCAGTGAAAGCAAAACCGGTCAATCCAGATCCAAGGATTTTGGGGCTAAAGTGAACCTGAACTTGGTCAACTTTCTTCATTTTTAAAAATGATGAGGTGGTGAATGATCCGCCTTCGAGATAAACACTTCTGATCTCCTTTTCTTCTAGAAGAGTAAAGATGGTTTCAATCCCGTCGAAGTTTGAACTTGTTTTGCCGTCGCAGGATGGTGGTGGGAGGTTGACATCGATGAAGGTTTTCTCGGTGCAGTCAAGTGAAGTATTGGTGGGAGGTTTGCCGATGATCACTCTGAGGGGGTTCTCCCCTTTGACTTCTCTAACGGTCAGCTGTGGGTTGTCTTTGATGTTGGTTTTGTGTCCAACCATAATGGCATCGCACAGGGCTCGCATCCGGTGAGCGTGCAGCAAATTTTCGTGATTTCCGATCCAGCTGGGTTCTCCAATCGAGGCGGCAATTTTTCCATCCAGGGTCTGGGCGAAATGGGAAATGGTGTAGATTTTGTTATTCTTAATACTGAAATGGGGGAGGGTGGCGTAAGGCAGGTAGAGGCTCAGGAAATTGATCTCGTCGTCTGAGAAGTTACCTCGTCTGAGGACCTTGATTTG
>JAHDGN010000313.1:3899-4399 GCA_020627645.1 Akkermansiaceae bacterium | reverse complement strand
AGATCCAATTCAGCTTGTTTCACCAAATATTGGTGCATTCTCGCTGGTGCTGGTTATTTTTGAACTCCTTGGCTTAAAAGATCGGCCAGGTTTTGCTAAACGGAAAGTTCTTTTGATACAATGGATGCCAACGATACTTGTGGGGGCCAACTTGCTTTTCGAAAACAATAACCTGTCCATCTAGACCCTGCAAATTAGCAGTTCCTGATCTGGTTAGATTGCCAGCTGAGTCTCGATCAAGTCGGGCAGTCGTGCTGCTTTTGTGGAGTGATAGGGTTGATTGGGTTTCGAATTCTGGAAAGTCTCGTGAATAGACATAAGTCGATGGAGCATCCATTTCGCAATCAATTGTTACATCCATGTTTTCAGTTGGACGCGGAGGACTAGGGAAGCCGAATGTTCGGTCTGCGCTGATTGTTGCAGACATTTTTCCGGTAATAGTAAAGAAGGTGTAAACGTCTGTGGTGGGGCCTGTCCAGCCGGTGGTCGGATAGGGTTGA
>JAHDGN010000313.1:3207-3889 GCA_020627645.1 Akkermansiaceae bacterium | reverse complement strand
CAGTGAAATTTTGGTAAATTTTGCCATCTGGATCATAGTGGTTAAAATTTGCCCTGTATAGGCCGTTTCTAGTAAACAGGATACTTCCGAGTGTAGGGCCTCCGGCATCATAGTTTGACGCAATCACCCTACATTTTGCTGACTCGGTGAGTCCTTTTAGGTTGTTGGGTCTGTTCATTGTGTAGAGCTTCCCTTCTGCCGTTGTTGTGAGAAAGATAGATCTACTATTGGTGCCAGCATCAACAGTTAAGTTCGTTTCAACGTCATAGCCATCCGCTGGAGGGGTCACTCCAAACCAGTTATCTAATTTGTCGTTTGTGATCTTTCCTGAGCTAATTGCTACTAGAAGGGGGCTTGATGCTGCACATAGTGTTAGGATTTTTTTTGTCATTTTTTTGTTTTTTGTTTTTTGTTTTTCGCAGGCCTAACGAATGGCTTTGGAAGCACTAGACCCGGAGAAGGTTGAGGGGGGAAGTTCTCGATTTTGGGTTATCTTGAGACAAGTGAGTCTCTTACTTCATTTTCAAGTGAAGATGAGTTGAGTATTCTTTCGACTGCACTCCTGACTTGTTGATTATGGCCAAGGTGAGTCGATAGTGTTTTTCCGGCTTGGATTCGGTTTTTGAGGGTGTGGTTTTCGGAGAGTGCTATTTCGGATAGCTTTTCGATCACTTTTGGCTGA
>JAHDGN010000313.1:0-3197 GCA_020627645.1 Akkermansiaceae bacterium | reverse complement strand
TGGAGTAGCCAAATGGCGTGAGCCTGAGTTTCGGGGCTGTGGTATGTCTCTGCGCCTTCTACTATCGACCCTTGATCAAGATTGTTTGTGTGGTAGAGGAAATCGAGCGCGGCAATTGAAAGAGCGGTTTGAGCCGGGTGTTCTTTAGATGTGGAAAATGCGTCGTTTTCCCCTTGGAGAAAATCTTTGGCCCAGTCAACCACTTGAGGGTTGTCTATTTTTCCGTTACTTAGAGTTTGCAGGGCTGAAATATGATCTTCGATCTGGCCACCAGGTTCGACAAGTGTTGCGACGAGGGAGGGCTCGATCAGGTTTGTGATTTCAGGATTACTTTGAGCAAGGATTCCAAGGGAAAGTAGAGCTGAATCATTTGCGGATTCGCTAATGCCGTTCTGGAAATCATTTGCTGTTGTCCAGAGTGCGTCTATCAGGTTGGGGTCAAGGATCTTTCCCGATCCTCCAATTGCAACGACTAACTGGGTTTGAGTCGCTACCGAGAGGTCTTCAAGATTATTAAGAAGCTGAGTGAAAGCTTGTTGAACTTCTGGGTTAGAGGAGGCCAGTTCCATTCCGTGTGCAATCATTGCTGAGGTTCCGGGTGGGAGTTCGCGTTCGGTTATCCAAGAGGCAACTTTCATTGGGGCACCGGGAAAGGCGATTAGCCAGTCGCTCAGGAGGCGCATTGCTTGGATCCGTTCGTGACGAGAGCTTGAAGACTCTGATCCCAGATTTTCAATGTTCGCTAGGATTTCCTTGAGGGTGGTATGAGAGCGTAGAAATTCCCGGAGGTTTTCTAGGTCGAGAGAGGTTTGATTTCTTAGATCTTCACGTTGGAATTCGAGTTGGTAGTTCGTGACCTGATCTACGAGTTCATCATATGATTGCCAATGGAGGTTCAACTCTTCCCATGTTGATGAAACAGTTTCTTGTCGTTCCATCCGGATTGTTTTTTGAGTCCTGAGTTGGCTTCCCTTTTTCCTGATGTAGTTGAATTCTTCATGGCATTCCAATTCGTCGATCCAACATGTTCCTTTGCGAGCAGAGAAGATGGATGAGACAATTTCAAGTTGATCTGGAGAGTCTTCAATCCCAAGATAGCGTAATCTTTTCTTTTCGATTTGGTGAGGATTTGAGAACCGATAGACGGCCTCAAACTCTCCGCTTTCGTCTTTTTCGGTTGTTTTCCATTGCGTTTCACCTTGAGCAAGTTGTTGTAAGATCATCTGAGGAGGGAGGTGTCGCTGGACTAGTCTTCGGTTGTCATCGGTTAGAGAGTCTGGGAACTGAATGGAATCGATCCGGCCCGTTTTTTCCCAAGTGATGAGAAATGGAATCTTGCTCAGGAGTATGTTTATCGCACGGGTATCTCTTCCAGGTCTTGAAAATACTGATTGAGAAAATCGAGCAAGAGTAACGGCTTTGTCGCGAGTGGTATGAACTACTTGAAGGTGAAAATTTGTCTGTAGTGTCGAGATGGGCTTGAGCGATGAGCGTTCGACTACCTCCTGAATACCTGCGCTTTCGGCCATCTTGAAGCAGGTTTCGACGTTGTAGTTGGCTTCGTGATTGAGAGGCCAATTGAATTGGTTGAATTGTCTTTCTGAAGGTCGTGCCTGCGTTTTGCGAAATGTCTGTCGGGTCGGTTCGTCTCCATTCCCTTTCGAAATAGGATTTGAGTTTTGAGAGTTCTTGATGATGAGGAAGGAACCGCAGAGAAGAGCAGCTAAACTAAATGTTGCGATGATTGGCTTTCGTTTTAAGAGAGGTGATTTGTTTTTCATGAGTTTTTCGGATTTTGGAATTGTGTTCAGTTGATTTCGTTAGGGGTTTCTATGAAGGGCGCTAGAATTCATTTCTTGTTACAAGGTTGGGGCATCTTCTTTGTGTTGAGGGATCGCTCGAGTTGTAGGTTGAGTGCATCTGTGAGTTATGTTTCGAAGGGTTCTATCTTCTCAATGGGCGGCATCGCGGTGGTGGTGGAAAAATCCCAAAAAAATTTGAGAAAGATTCTAGGGGTTGTTGGGTAGAGAAAGTGAGGTAGGCTTACGATCGGTTTTTGCTGATACCGCCACTATCGGTGGGAGGGTATTGAGGGACTTAAATAGTGGCGAAAACTCCTAGTTTATGAGTTTCCTAGGTTTGTTTTCGATCCTTTGGACGAGGTTGAGGCGGTTTTTTGGGGATTGGTGAGTGGGAAGTTTTTGATTCTTGCGAGTTGGCAGTTTTCGAAGACCTGAAAAAAGGCCGAAAAAAATGTCAAAAGATTCAGTTTCCGGCAATTGATAGGTGGAAGGCTTATGAAGGATGCTTTTGAAATTTTATTTAACGACTATCGGTCGATGGTAGGGGCCTATCTTCATTCGCTGCTGAAGGACCGGCATTTGGCGGAAGATTTGACTCAGGAGACTTTTTTGGTGGCGAAGGAAAAATTTGCTGATTTTGGAGATGATAAGAAGTTTGGGGCTTGGTTAAGGGGGATTGCTCGCAATAAGGCGTTGATGCATTGGAGAACCTCTCAGCGAAAACCATTGGTCATCGATAGCCGGATTGTGGATGGAGTTGATGATGTTTTTGATCGGCTAGAGAGAAATGGGGAGGGAGATGATTGGTGGGAGATGAGGAGGAGGGCGTTACGAGATTGTGTGGGGAAGTTGGGTGATCGGATGCGGCAGGCCATCGAGGGAGTTTATTTTGGGAGGAAGACTTTGGCTGAAGTTTCGGAGGCTAATGGGGCAACGGTGGCAGCGGTGGGGCAGAGGCTGACCAGGGCGAGGAGACTGATTCGGGAGTGTGTGGAGCAAAAGGTGAAAGGAGGAATTGATGTTTGATGAGAAGGTGACCAAAGGTAGGGTAAATTTCCCTTCTGAGGTGGATGATGCGGCATTGAAGGAATTTGGCCGACAGTTGGCGATGGATAGTTTATTGGAGGACTTGGTTGGGGATGAGGTGATGCAATCGAAGAGGTTTTTATGGGGGAGAAGAGCGGTGCTTGGCGGAATGGCGGCATCGTTGGTTGGCGGGGTGGGGTGGTTTTTGTATCGTGGAGGGGGTGGACAAGGGGGCGGTGATGGGGGGATTCTTTTGCATTCGAGTTGGGTGATGGTTGCGACTCAGGATACTGATTTTGATGAGTGCGACTCTTGTCCGGTTGAAGAGGGGGGAATTATTTTTTGATTCTAAAGAGGAGTGTGCCGAGC
>JAHDGN010000312.1 GCA_020627645.1 Akkermansiaceae bacterium | reverse complement strand
AATACTCCGAAGCCATAGGAGAGCTCGCCAAAAAAAATGGCCATCAATTCGCCGATTTATTCAGCCTCATTAAACCTAGTGATCAGCATCTGACAGACAACGGCATCCACTACACCGAAAAAGGATACCAAAAAATCACCAACCCCTTTCTCAAATCTCTAGGACTTCCCAAACTCAACTCCAAACTTCTCAACTCCCCACAAACCAACCAACTTCGCCAGACCATCATCAAAAAAAACAAACTCTTCTTCTTCCGCTGGCGCCCCGCCAACGAAACCTACCTCCGACTCTTCCGCAAACACGAACAAGGAAAGAATGTCAAAGAACTACCGATGTTTGATCCCCTGATCGAAAAAGAGGAAACCAACATTCAATCCATCAAAAGCGCAGCCCTCTCATCTAAGTAACCCCCAATCACTCATCGCTCATGAAAATCTCATTTCTCGTCACTCTGCTCGCCACCCTCACACTGCACGCACAACGCGGTGTCACCGACATCCCGGACCCCGACCCACAAAAACAGAAAAACGCCTTCAACCTCCCAGAAGGAATGGAGATCGAACTCTTCGCCTCCGATCCCATGATGTCAAAACCAGTCCAAATAAATTGGGATGCTCAAGGCCGACTTTGGCTCGTCTCTTCCGGAATGTACCCACACATCCTCCCCGGAGCAGAAGAAAACGACAGCATCATTATTCTCGAAGACACAAACGGAGACGGCAAAGCCGACAAACGCACCGTTTTTGCTGACAATCTCCACATCCCCACTGCCGTCCAACCAGCTGACGGCGGCGCATACGTCGCCAACTCCACCGAAATCCTTTTCCTCAAAGACACGGACGGCGACGGGAAAGCTGATCATCGCCAAGTCGTCCTCTCCGGCTTCGGCACCGAAGACACACACCACCTTGTGCACACCTTCAAAACCGGCCCCGACGGAATGCTCTACTTCCTACAGTCAATCTACATCCACTCCCATCTTGAAACCCCCCATGGCGTCCGCCGCCTCATGGGTGGCGGCATCTGGCACCTCCGACCCGAAACCATGCAAGCCGAAATCCTCTCCAAAGGCCTTATTAACCCCTGGGGATTTATTTTCGACAAATATGGCCAAACCTTCGCTACCGATGGTGCCGGAGGACACGGTATCAACTTCGTTTTCCCACGCTCCGTCTTTCGAGCATCACCCGGATCAGCTCGCCATCTCAATGGGCTAAACCCCGGATCACCCAAACTCTGTGGACTCGAAGTCCTCTCAGGATCACACATCCCAGAAAAATACCGCGGCCTCCTCATCGCCCCCGACTTCCGAGGCCATCGAATCAATACCTACAAACTCCAACCAAAAGGCTCAACCTACACCTCCACTCGTGTTGAAGACTTCCTCTCTTCTTCTCACCGCGCCTTTCGCCCAATCGATGTCAAAATGGGCCCCGATGGAGCGGTCTATATCGCCGATTGGTACAACCCCATCATTCAACATGGCGAAGTCGACTTCCGCGACAAACGGCGTGACCACACCCGTGGCCGCATTTGGCGAGTCTCCTTCAAAGACCAACCACTCTCCAAAAAACAAAACTTCACCAAATTTTCCACCGAAGATCTCCTCAAAACTCTCACCTCAACGGAGCGCTTCGACCGCGATCAAGCACGACTCCAACTCCGCCAACGAGCAAACTCAGAAGTCATGCCACACCTCGACAAATGGACAAACTCTCTCAATAAAGACCACGACCGCCTCGAAGCACTCTGGACCTATCAAGCTCGAAATAAAACCAACATTCCCCTCCTCCAAAAACTCATCCTTTCGGAAGACCCTCGATATCGTGCCGCCGCTCTGCGCCACCTCTATCATCGGCACTCCGAAATTCCCGGTGCCTCCCAAATAGCGAGCCTCGCCATCAGCGACCCCAACCCTCAAGTCCGCCTTTGGGCAATTTCATGTCTCGCTCAAATGCCCTCAACCAACTCCGTTCCAACCGCGCTCAAAGCACTTGACCAAGAAGTCGACAAACCCATCGACTTTGCCCTGTGGTCAATCGTCCGCGAACACCAAGACCACTGGGTGCCACAATTCCAAGAAGGAAAAAAACCATTCGGTGACAACCTCAAGCATCTCGTTTTTGCCGCCAAAGCACTCGGAAAACCACTCGCTCTCGAAACGGTCTTTACCGCACTCCAAAATGACTCCCTCAGCCCACAACAACAAAACGAAGCTCTCCAGCTCATCGGCCAAATCGGAACCGAACAGGACCTCTCCAAATTACTCAACCTTATTGACAAAAACCCCACCACCATCGACGCCCTCATCACCGCCAAAAGCCTCCGCCGAAAATCACCCACCCAAGGCCAAGAAAAAATCCTCCCTCTTCTCGACTCAAAAAACCCTCAGATCTTCAGCAAAGCTTCCAAGCTCGCAGGTCTCTGGAAATATCAACCAGCGTGGGAAAAACTCACCTCAACCCTAAAAACAAACCCCAAAAAAGGTGCAGCCGCCGCCCGCGCCCTCAGCTACTTCGGAGGAAGAGATGCGACCCTCTTCTTCGACAAGATCATCAAAGATCAAACTTCGAGCGAAGCACTTCGCATCATCGCTGTCCGAGAACTCGCCAACCTTGCCCCAAAAATGGCCGCTCCTCACGCCATCCAATTTCTCACCAAAGACGACGGGACAGACCAAAACCAGCTCCTCGCGACGTTCCTCAAAAACCCCAGGTCTTCGACCGCTCTCGCAAGGGCTCTCAAAGATCAAACACTCCCCACAGCCATTGCCACTCTCGGCGTACAACGTGCCGGCACCTCCGGCCGTCCTCCTAAAGATCTCATCGCAGCTCTCACAAAAGCCGGAAATCTAAAACCGATGACCCAAACCCTCTCACCAGAGGAAATGGACAAGCTTGCCAACCAAATCAAAACGTCCGGCAACCCTCACCGTGGAGAAGACATCTACCGCCGAACCGCCCTTCAGTGCACCACCTGCCACGCCATCGGCAACACAGGCGGGCTCAGCGGTCCCAACCTACTCAGCATCGGCGCCTCAGCTCCCATCGACTACCTCATCACCTCCCTCATCAACCCTAACGACAAGATCAAAGAAGGTTACCACACCACTCTCGTCACCGAAAATAACGGCAACACCCACAGCGGAGGACTCATCAGCGAAAACGACCAAGAAATCGTCCTACGTGGATTCGACGGCAAACAAATCCGCATTCCCAAAAACAACGTCAAATCAACCTTCATTTCGCCCGTCTCAGGGATGCCTCCAGGTCTCACCGCCTCTTTGCGCGAAGACGAATTCGTTGATCTCGTTCGCTTCCTTTCCGAGTTAGGAAAAGAAGGTGAATTCCAAACTTCATCTCGCCCACTCATCCGTAACTGGAAAGCACTTCAACCTCACAAACGCACCGTTGACCAAATCGGGCACTACGGGGCTTCCGCCTTTGCCGAAAAATTCGAAGGATACACCTGGACCCCAATCGGCTCCAAAGTAAATGGAGAACTCCCAGTAGCAGAACTTCCAAAAGTCACCGGGCGAGGGCGCTTAAAGTGGGGCGTCGTGCGATTTGGACTCAAACCAGAGCTCCAAGGAAAGATCTCCCTCAACATCAACGACACCTCCACAATGCACCTCTTCGATGGCAAAAAAGAAATCCCACTTCCCGACAACGGACCAGCCACAATCAAGGTCGCAGCCGGAGGCCCCCAAGACCGATTCACCATCGCCATCAACACCTCCAACCGCTCAACACCTCTCCTCGTAGAAACAAAATCAGAGTAACAAAATCAAAAATACGTACTGAGCCGATGAACTCAGTACTAACTCCAACGAATTCGAATCGACTGCGACCGAACCGGAACAATAAACTTAATCCAAATCATTCCTGTCCCGTCAATATAGTAACAACTGCTCGAACTGCTTCTAAAGGCGGACAGAGAATTCACCTGATTGGTCAAGTTGTTGATTAATAAACCATTGAAATTCCCCACGTTCGGAACCTTCACCACTGCCACATCACCAGGAAAGGCATCATCAATCGATACCGGCATATCTCTCCCACTCACCGTATTATCCGGTGTCACCAAATACTCATAACCATTGTTCACAATCCCGGCGATTAAGAAGGTCGAATTGTAGCCATGGAAAAATGAAACTGCCGAGGTTCCAGCCTTCTCCCGCCTCCAAGTCGGCTTCACCCCACCAGAATGAGGATAACTCACCCTCAACATCGCATACTGATTTGGCGTATGATAAGCATTCGTCCAATTCGACGGGCTTGTCTCAACCCCTGTCAGCAACATCGGGTGATTCCCAATGATACTACGATTTGGCCCCAAACCCAAAACGGATCCATCAACATCCCGCAACACCGTTGCCCACTTAGAAGGATTATTGCCCTCCTGAATATTTCCATAATTAGGGCTTGCTCAAGAATAGCGAGTTGCTGGAAGGATATGGAGTAGTGGCGATA
>JAHDGN010000311.1 GCA_020627645.1 Akkermansiaceae bacterium | reverse complement strand
CGATCATCGTAAACTCATCCGGATTCCCAATATTCATCGGCCCCATATCATCTCCTTCCATTAACCGAATCATCCCCTCAATCAAATCATCACAATAGCAAAACGATCTCGTCTGACTGCCATCCCCATAAATTGTGATCGGCTCACCCCTCAAAGCTTGAACTACGAAGTTTGATACCACTCGCCCATCATCCGGATTCATCCTCGGCCCATAGGTATTGAAAATCCTCATAATCCTTACCTCCACCCCGTTCTGGCGATGATAATCCATACACAAGGTCTCCCCACATCGCTTCCCTTCATCATAACAGGAACGAATCCCCACCGGGTTCACATTCCCCCAATAATCCTCCCGCTGAGGATGAACCTCAGGGTCTCCGTATACTTCAGAAGTCGAAGCCTGCAAAAATCTCGCCTTCGTTCGCTTCGCCAAACCCATCATATTAATCACCCCCATCACCGACGTCTTGATCGTCTTGATCGCATTATACTGGTAATGCACCGGAGAAGCGGGGCAGGCCAAATTATAAATCTGATCCACCTCGGCCTTAAAAGGATCAATCACATCATGACGCACCAACTCAAAACGATCATTGTCACGAAGGTGTCTCACATTCCCCCGAGCACCTGTAAAAAAATTATCCAAACAAATCACCTCATTCCCCGCCTCAATCATTCGATCACACAAATGACTCCCAAGAAACCCAGCTCCACCCGTCACTAAAACTCTTTTCGACATCAAGACAAACCCTACTCCGACCCGCCCCCCCTCTTCAAGTTTCTCAACTCCGGATAATTCTTCATCCTCAAAGTTTTCATCTTATGAGCATTCTTCAAAAAATGATTCATCAACCGATCCATCAAAATCGCAAAAAATCCCCCTCCAACTAACCCTCCAGCCCCTCCAATCAAAAAAATCAAGACCGTTGCCACCAAAATCCCACTCAACAAGGCAACCCAGAGAACGATCGAGGCCTCTCGCTTCGCGACCCGATATTCCTCCTCAGTCACATCTTCCGAAACCTTCAAACGAGCGGGAATGACTTTCATAAAACCGTCCTACTCCAAACCTAACAAAACTGCAATTTCAACCGAGCAGCCAAAATGACAAAAACAAATGCACACCCACAATCACCCAAAACACCAACTGAAAAATAATCTTATTTGTCTTATGCCTCAGAAACCACTGCGCCAATACCCCCCCAGGCCACCCCCCAGCCAAAGCCAACCCCTGTAAAACCAACTCCGGCACTCGCCACTCCCCCCTCTCCGCCCTCTTTTTATCTCTTCGATAGAAAAAAAACGTCACCGCACTAATCAAAGACCAATAAACCATCACCACCCAACCAACCCACGATGACATCTCCACCAAAATGACCATAAAAGGCAAAACCATCAACGCCGAAAACCCCAGCACCTTGCGCCCCCTCCTTCCCAACATCCAATCTGTCAGTTTATGACTGAAAGGCCTTCTCGCCACCATCTCTCTCGATCCATCTGCCTGCTTCAAATTCATCTTCGACAACCAAAACTTCGCAGAACCATCATCCGACTGCGATGATAAAGTCACACCCAATTTCAAAGGCACCCCCGCCCCCTTAACCAATTGCAAATCAATCGATTGGTATCAATTATCGTAAATTTGCAGGCAATTGTTGTTGACATCACAAAAAATCCCATTGGACAAATCATCAAAAGCAGGTTCCTAATTATTACATGTATTCTTGGTTAACCCGCGGAATTTTCATGGTGACAGCCATCTTGTCCCACTCCGCTTCAGCCCACTCCCCAGCTGCTCGCCAATTCAGCTTCACCCAGGCAAACGGCTCAAAAATCATGCTTCGCGCAGTCGAAAACCATTCAAACTCACGAATCGAAACCCAATCTGGTCACACTGTCATTTGGTCCCCCAAGAGCAATTCATACAATTACGCCAAACTTGACCCCAAGTCTGGCGAACTAATCTCCACCAATCTCATCGCTGGAATAGACTCGCCCACCGGCCTCAAAAGGCACCTCAAAGCCAACTCCAAAAGCCAAAAAAGGACATCCATCGATCCCTTGAAAAAACTCTCGTACCCTGAACATGAAAAACGATGGGAAGAACTCTTAAAAAAGGCTCGCGCTCGACGGGAGGCACGTCGAATAAAACAATTAAAACTAAATGACCCCACCACCACACCCGCCAAATCACCAAATCCACCCACCTCTCACACCGAAGATTCAAACACAAAAGCTCCCTCATCCCAAACCGACGAAAAACAAAACCGTACCAAAAATAACCCCACCGAAAAAGTCGTCGGGCTCACTCTCGTCGTTCAATTTCCTGACGACCCACAAACCCCACAAATAGACCCCCATTCTTTCCCTATTTCTCACTCCAAAATAGATGAATTTCTCAACGGAACTGACTTTAACTCAGGGGGCAATGTCGGATCTGTTCGACAATATTTTCTCGACCAATCAGCGGGCACCTTTGACCTCACAAACGAAGCTCCAAATATCATCACACTTCCCAATCCACGTAACTACTACGCCTTTGAAGACTACCCCAACAATTCAGTTCAGCGATTCCTAGGAAATACCGGGCGAATGCTTGTCACAGACGCCATCAACATTCTCAAAGAGAACGGATACAATTTCGATAACATCACCGTTGAAAACGGCAGTGTTCGAGCAACAAGTCTCTTCTTTGCCGGAGGAAGGCTCGGAGGCTTATACCCCCATAGCTGGAACATTCCCAATCTCCGAATTCCCATTAACGGCATCAATGTTCCCGTTGCAAAATACCAAATCACCGACTCCCTCGCAGACCCCACTAGAATCTCGCCCCCCATCGGGGTCTTCGCACACGAACTTGGCCACCTCCTCTTCGGCCTCCCAGACCTCTACGACGGGAACAGTCAAGAACAACCCGGAGACCTCGGGCTTGGCTACGGAGTCGGACACTATTGCATCATGGGCATGATATGGGTCGATAACAGATATGCCCCCCCACCGATCTCAATTTATCTCAAAGATATCCTAGGATGGGCAGATATTACCGAAATCTCACCGACTGAATCCTTTCAAGGAACGCTTCTTGCTGAAAGCAATCAAGGCTTCAAAGTCACTAACCCTAACGACCCCAACGAATTTTTTATGTTTGAAAATAACGGCGGGAGCGATCCCTGGGAACAACTCACTGATCAGGGGATCCTCATCTTCCATGTCGACGAAAACCAACGATTCAACAACTCCGAATCCCAGTCTTCAGAACACCATTATCGAGTCTCGGTTGAACAACGAGACGGCAGACTGGATCTCGAAAATAGTAGAGGAGGGTTCGGAGATAGCAGCGATGCTTGGGATTCTTCGAGCCCAATTTTCCAATCCTCCAGCAACCCCAGCTCCAATTGGTGGAACGGCACCCCATCCAACCTCCGAGTCAAAGTCGAATCCACACCTGGCTCAGTCATGTCACTCACCTTTGGAGATGGAGACTCAACCGCTCCCACCCCCAACTCTCTGTCATTTTCCTCGATCACAGCCACAGACACAACCAGCTCTCCATCCTCCCCCACAAAAAGCGTTAGAATGGTCGCCAGAAAAGCCAGCGACCCCTCCGGCGTCCAATACTACTTCACCGAAACATCCGGAAACCCAGGAGGGAGCGACTCAGGCTGGCAAGACAGCACGATCTACATCGACTACAACCTCATCCAGGGGCTCCATTACAGCTACACTGTCAAAGCACGTGACAAAAGCCCCGCCCGAAACCAAACCACACCCTCGACCCCAATCATTGCCCCCTTCCTTTCATCCGAACTCCAGAAGGACTTGGACCAAGGAGGACTCTCAACCTCGCTTGAGTGGGCCCTCGGTGGCGACCCCACTAACCCCAGTGACGATGCCAATATTCTCCCAACTTTCTCCCCAGCTCCAACAACTCTCGGAAAACCATTTTTCGAATATCAAGAATCCAATCTCGCCCGCCTAGACCCGAATACAAGCCTCTCAGTCATCTACTCCACTGACCTCAAAAATTGGACAACCGCCAACCACCAAGGCTCAGGGTCTAACCAAATCTCAATCCAACGAAACCTCAATCACTCTGGCCCAGGCCTAAACCGTGTGCGCGTTCAATTCCCCACAAATACCACTCAGGATCTCTACGTCTCGCTCAAGGTAACGACCACTCAGCCATAACGACCGTCCCACACACACCAAAAAAAAATTCTGCCCAAAGGCGGCGACAAACCTTAATGTCGCCTCGTGATTAAGCTCGCCCCGTTCCTCCTTCTTGGCCTCGTCTTGGGAATTGCCCGACTTCTCGGAGCAATCCATCCAGAAACTCTCGGAAACCTCCAGCCCATAGGAGCCCTCTTCTTCTGCGGAATGGCCTACTTCGGCCGAAAAGCCCTCATCATCCCAGCTCTCGCCTGGTTCATCACCATCCCTCTCACCAGCTCCCTCCAGGGACACCCTTGGAGCGCCCAGCTCCTCATTCCTG
>JAHDGN010000310.1 GCA_020627645.1 Akkermansiaceae bacterium | reverse complement strand
ACGCGAATACTTTACGCCGCAAGCGGCGGGGAATCAGACCCAAAGAGATTGAAACGAAAAAAGATCAACGTCATCGTATCGCTCAATGACACCATCAACCTTCCCAGAAAGACGAACCGAATTCCCACTGCCATTCACACGATTAGGAAAAGATAGAACGGTGGCATTTTCAAAAACATGAGAGTGATCGTCTTCCCGAAAACCATCACCCGAATATTCCCCTGAATTGAACTCCCTTGCCTTAGCGATAATGGTCTGAGTAATAACCTCAACATCATCTTGAAATGCCCTTCCCCGCGGAGCCCGATGATTGCCGGTAGACCACATCACCATCGAACCATCACCGTTATTATCACCCATAATTGACATTCGCTCAAGAATATCGGGGGGACGATATTCAATCTCAGTCACGTTCCTTGCCGTCACGATAGAATGGTGCTCCAATCCTAAAGTATGACCCAACTCATGAGTCACCAAAATCGGATTAGAAGAAGCAAAACTAGAATTTGCCCAAGCCTGCCCTCCACGACCACGGTATCCAAAATTCGAAGTTGCGACACCTCTACTTAAGGATGGGGTGATGAGTATTTGGGATGTGGGCTTCTCGTTCTTATCAGGGGCAATAGTCGTAACATCCAAATCAAACATCGCAAAGTGGGTCGCTACTTCTTTCCAAATACGATAAACATTCTCCGCAAAATCTTCAGGATCATAGATCACAAAATCACCCCACACCTCTTTTGTTTCATGAGGATCAAAAGGCCCTGAATTCCAGCCAGCTCCTCCCAACACCGAATTATACAAAATACCCCCATCAAAATCCAAATACAAAACCCCTGCCGCATCGGGATCAAGCTGAAGTTGAGGGATTCCCTCAGGAGAAACCGGAATCTCAGCCTGAACACAAAAGGACAAGGAAAACCAAAAAAATAAAAGAAACTTAAACGATTTCATGACAATAAATCCTGCAAAAATCCTCTTCTAGAAAATTTGGCGCAATTATCGAAAAAAAGGCAACGACTCAAAAAGAATACAGACGAACTTGCGTATCTCCTGACACTAGGGCTTCAAAAAAAGAATGAAAAAATTCACGTTCATCACTTCTAAAAATCGGATCATCATAAAACAAATTATAAGTTAATGAAAAGATCCCTATTGATATCGTGCGCTACATTAATAGCGATCTTTCTGGGACCTTCGATTTATAAAACGATTGCACCCAACAAAACCTTACGTGAAAAACTCGTAGGAAGATGGAAAATTGATTTCGATAGATCTGCTCAATGGACTACCAATAACAGGAAGTCCAAAGATCTCGCCAATGCCGCAAAATCCGGAATTGTCTCAAATCTAATCTATCAAAATGACGGGAAACATTGCGCAGAAACCAAAACCATCGACCAAATCCATGAGCGTCATGGGAAATGGCACGAAATCAAACAAGAGGGAAAAACAATTTTCATCCAAATCATCCACGATGACGGGGAAAAAGAAGAACTTCAGATCACCTTCTTAAATGACAATTTAGTCAAAATAGTAGACCCAAGAAAAACGATCGTTGTGGCATCCGAACGCATTCAAGAGTAATACCATATCTAGTTCAAAATGGCGGAATGTGACGAAGCGATTTTTAGAATGGGTAGGGCCAGAAGAAGAATTGGTACAGACACCTCGACCGACGACAAACACCCACAATCTCATCATTCTTCAGCCAAAACCAAAAGACAGCCCCTCAAAATCCACCCGCTCCCCCTCAACCCCAACGATTCATCAACCCAATTTTTCAAACTCGAAAAACAACGAACTCAATTTAAATCCCAGATGGAAATAATTTTACCCTGTTTAAAACTATATACGTCTGGAAAAGAGGCAGCTCGAGAATGAAAATTACCCTCACCCTGACGCCAAAGCGAAAATCCACCCTCAAAAGACCGTCGACGATTATCAAAACGTCCACCCACCCGAAACCTTAAAAGCTTCTGACCATCAAAACTGACCATCAACACTCTTGGATAACGATGAGTAAACACCCAGACTCCGTTGATCAGCCGCAAATCCTCGGTCACCTCTTCACCAGCAGTCAAAAGGGAATGATCATCCTCAATATTTGACACATCTAATTTTAAAGAATCGAAAAATTTCATTCGGTTAGGAATCGTCTCCTGGATCCTCCGTAAAATCTCCGCTTCAACACGCCCAGAACGATATCTCAGGGTAAACCAAGCATTATAACTTGAGGCCAAATCTTCTCTCAAAGGGAAATTTTTCGCGTACCTTGTAATAAATTCCCCATCGGCCTTCTGAGCCGCCACCCACTTCGGATCATCCTTAAAATGCTGCAAATCAGCATGAACTAACTCATGCATCGCTAGCTCCTCAAACACCCCCCTCAACATCATCTTCCGGTTATACCCAATACCCGAAACCATCCTCAGCGGCTTCCGAATCACCACCCAACTTTGATTCCCTCCATGCAAAAGAAAGTTCGGCATCGCCTTCACCAAATGATCAGGCAGCCGACCAATATAGTCCGCTGTATACAAAGCCTCCTGTCTCGCCGTCGCAAAATCTACATCCTCTTGATTAACTTGAATTTCAAAACTATGCCCGTTTTCATACTCAGGCTTCCAATACCAAACTTTGACGCCTCGCTTCACCGGCTTACCATAACGAAATCCAGCCACCCTCCCATCCGTGTCTCTCACTCTTTGATCATCTCCCACCATCGCTTTTTCCGCTACTTTTCCCAATCGAATAAAACTAGACGGATCCGAATCATTAATCATCTCCGCCGAACGATGAACAACTTTCTCGTCCTCAAGATAACTAAAGTGAATCGTCGAACGAAAAGGGGGGGCTGCCTCAGCAAAGAGAGACAAACTCAAAATGTTCAAGACCAAGGGCCCAAAAATTCGAAAACTTCTGCTTAAAATCATCTCACTACCTACAAGTTGACAACTGGAAAGAGTGATTCTTCCGGGCTGTCAATTTAAACACCTAAAGATAGCAGACAGTTTAAAAAAACCAACCCACCAGCAAAAATTTGCATGGAAAATGATTATTGGCAGCGAAGCAACCTAAACAGTCATCACCTCCTGCTCCTTCGCAGCAGTCAGCTCATCAATTTCCTTCACATATTGATCTGTCAACTCCTGCACCGAAGTTTCAAAATCTCTCTGCCCATCCTCTGTCAACACATTGTCTGATTTCATCTTCTTCCCATCATCCATTCCATCCTTACGAGCACCACGAATCCGCACCCTCCCCTCCTCGGCCATCGCCTTGACCGACTTAACCAACTCAACGCGACGCTCCTCAGACAATTCGGGAATTGGCAAACGCAAACGCTGCCCCTCATTCACCGGATTCAAACCTAACTTACTCTCACGAATTGCCTTCTCAATATCACCCGAAGTGGAAGGATCAAATGGCTGAACCACCAACATCCTAGGCTCGGGTGCTGTAATCACAGCAAGCCCATTCAACTTCATCACACTCCCATAAGAAGCCACCATGACATCCAACCCCTCAACAAGCGAAGGAGACGCTTTACCCGTTCGAATCGAGCCAAACTCCGCCTTCATATGCTCCACAGCCTTCAACATCGACTCCTTAACCTGCTTCAATACTTCTGATGGTTCCATAGGATACTTTCTCTTTTATGATTAAAACTTAATGAACAATCGTACCAATCTCTTCTCCCTTGAGAGCAATCTTAATATTCCCTTTCTTCTCCAAATCAAACACAATGATTGGAATATCATTGTCCATACACAACGTAAATGCCGTCGTATCCATCACCGCCAACTCATTCTTGATACACTCTCGTCACCTCCTCATACCTCACCGCATCCGGATTCTTCCGCGGATCCGAATCATAAACCCCATCCACCATCGTCGCCTTAAAAATCACATCCGCTCCCATCTCATTCGCCCGCAACGCCGCCGTCGTATCAGTCGAAAAGAAAGGACTACCCGTTCCTGCCGCAAAAATGACCACCGCCCCCCTCGACATCTGCCTCGAAGCCTTCCGCCGAATAAACGGTTCCGCCACATTCTGCATGTGAATCGCCGAATGCACAATGCACTCCTCACCCTCTTCCTCCAAAGCCGCCTGCAAAGCCAAAGCATTCATCACTGTCGCCAACATCCCCACATAATCTGCTGTCGCTCGGTCCATCCCCCTCGCACTTGCCGAAGCCCCACGCCAAAAATTCCCTCCTCCAACCACAATCGCCAACTCCACATTAGAATCCTGCCTCGCCTCATGGATCTCCCTCGCAATCCGCTCCACAATCTCCGGCGAAATATTATCTTCACTCCCCGAAGCCCGCAATGCCTCACCACTCAACTTTAATACTACCCGATGAAAATTTCGAATCTCTGCGAGGTCACTCATTCGTCTGTAGAGGATACTGATCAGCTCTTGCGCTCAGGAAAAGAAGGAAAAACCTAAATCCCACAAACATCCGGTCATCACTTCAAAACGATCGACTTCGGGGGGGGGGGGGGGGGGTGGGGGGGGGGGGGGGGG
>JAHDGN010000309.1 GCA_020627645.1 Akkermansiaceae bacterium | reverse complement strand
TTTGTTTTGGCCGATGTGGTAGCCGTTTTTTTTGAGGAGGTGGATGAAGCTTTGGTGTTGGGTGGGGAGGGTGCTCCAGAGGTTGGCGCCGGGGCCGAGTTGCCAGTGGTATTTTCCGGTGATGAGGCTGTTCCGGCTGGGGGTGCAGGAGGGGCTAGTGGTGTAGGTGTGGTGGAGGAGGGCACCTTGGTTGGCGATGCGGTCAAAGTGGGGTGTTTGGATGGCGTTTTCTCCGTAGATGCTGGCATGACCGTATCCCCAGTCGTCCGCCATGCAGAAGAGGATGTTGGGTCGGGGGTCTTTCGCTTGGATGAAGGAGATTGTGAGGAAGAGCGTGAGGAGGCCTTTTTGCATGGTCGGTATCCGAGTGTGGTGAGGAGGAATGGTAGGGCGAGGGAGGGAGTGATCTTTCAAAAAGATGACTATTGCGGGATGAGGAGACCGAGGGAGATCAGTCTGTTGATTTGAGGGGGCAGTTTTTCGGGGGTGGTTTGGTGAATTTTCGTTTGGATCCTGTCTCTCATTTTTCAGATCCAGGATTCAATTGTGCGAAAGGTGAGTGGGAGGTCAAATGGTTATGAGTCGCCTTGGATCATGACGGTGATTTGCCGGGTGTGTGGAGCGTTACGGTGTTCGAACAGGAAAAGACCTTGCCAGGTGCCGAGGGTCATTTTTCCGTTGATGACGGGGATGACTTCGGAGGTTCGGGTCAATGCCATGCGGATGTGGGAAGGCATGTCGTCTGGGCCTTCGTAGGTGTGGATGAAGTATGGGGTGTTCTCGGGGACGAGGTGGTCGAAGAAGTTGTGGAGGTCGGTGCGAGCGGAGGGGTCCGCATTTTCCATGATGACGAGGCTGGCGCTGGTGTGTTGGACAAAAATGGTGGCGGTTCCGGTGGTGATATTGGATTCGCTGACGATTCTTTCGATGTTTCGGGTGATTTCATAGGTGCCCTTGCCGTTGGTTTCGACGACGAAGGCAGCAGGGTGAGTGGGCATTTTGGAGAGAAAGATTCGAGATGCCGCTATTGTGGCGAAGGATTGTTGGGGTCTTCGTCTGGGGCTTTGGGTGGCTCTGGGGTGTGATTGACTGGGGTCGGGCGGATGTTGGAAGAATTGTTGATGGGATCAGTCTCTGGATTTGAAGAGAGCATGATCAGGATGGCTGCGCAAGCTGTGGCTCCGGCGAGGCCTGCTCCAGCGAGCCATTTGGTTGACCCGAGTTCGCTGAACCATCTGGTGGCGCGGCTTGCCAGAGGCACGGATTTTTCGGCTTCACGACGATTTTGGAATTCGGAGAGGAACTCGTCGAAGTAGCCTTCGGGCGGTTGTTCGTAGTTTTTAAGGGCAATGAGTTTGCTGACTTGGTCGTGCTTTTCTTCCATTTCTTTGGGGTGGTTAGTGGATGAATTCGGAGAGGTGGACTTGAAGTTGTTTGTGGGCGTAATAGAGGCGGGAGCGAACGGTTCCTTCGGAGACATTCAGGATTTTGCCGATTTCTGCGTGTCTGAGTCCCTGGATATCAAACATGGTTACTACTGCTCTGTGATCGTCTGACAAGGTTTGTAGAGCTTCGTTCAATTTTTTTTGAAGTTCGTTGACGTTGGTTTGGTGTCTGGGATTGGCTTGGTGGGTGATATCGATGACGGCGGGGTCATTTTGGATGCCTGAGTCGAGGTTATCGAGGCTGGAGGTTTGGCGTCTTTTGCGTTTACGGAGGTGGTTGAGGGTCATGTTGGTGGCGATGGAGTAGAGCCAGGTGTAGAAGGCGGATTTGCCGCGGAATTTTTTGATGGACCGGTAGGCTTTGGCGAAGATGTCTTGGAGGAGATCGTGGGTATCTTCGCGGTTGGAGGTCATGGTGTAGACGAGCCCGTAGAGTTTGGGGGAAAATTTGACGACGAGGCGGTCAAAGGCGGCGGTATCGCCTTCCTGAGCGAGCCGGACGAGTTCTTGGTCGTTTTCGTTGTGATTTTCGTCAGGCATTGATGGATCTTGGGCCCGGAGGGGTTTTCGGACTTCGGTAGAAGGACAACTGTGTGTCGGGGGCGTTCAATTTCAATTTTTATTTTGAGCGAGTGATGGTGATGCCGACATGTTTGGTTTCGGGGAGGATGAATTTTTCGAGTTCGATGGTGACTGAGGTGGCAAGGGGTTGTTGGAGGGTGAGATTGGCGATTTCGTGAGCGAGGGTTTCAAGGAGTTTTCGTTCGCCCGCCGCGGCGAGGGACCGGATATTGTCTGAGAGTTGTTTGTAGTCGATGGTGTGGTGGATGTCGTCATCGATGGGGAATTCTTTGAGTTGGATAGAGAGGTTGGCGAGGAGCTGTTGTGGTTGGGCTCGTTCCTCAGGGGGGACGCCGATGTGGGTGTTGAGTTGAAGCCCTTGGATGTTGATTTGATTGGTGTGTGTGGGTTGTGATTGGAGATGGTTTTGGAGTTGTTGGAGGTTTTGGAAGAGGTGTGTGGGGGTTTGGGCGGTGAGTTGTTCGGTGGGGTCGTATCCGGTAGCGAGGGCGATGGAGTCGATTTTTCCGTGGTGAGCGGTGTGGATATCGTGAGCCATGTCGCCGAGGAAGGCGGTGCGGGAGGGTTGGAGTTGGTGGTGGGTGAGGATGTGTTGGATGTGTTGCCGTTTGTCGATGATACCTGCGTAGGTGTGTTCGAAGTATTGGAGGAGATCGAATTGTTCAGCTTGTTCCAGGAAGAGATTTTGGTCCATCGATGAGAGGAGGAAGCAGCGGATGGAGTTGGTGGTGCACCATTGGAGGAATTGGGGGGCGTGGGCGAGAGGGGTCACAGGGACGGGAGATTCTCGGAATTGGGAGCGGAAGGTGTCTTCTAGGCTTTCGACGGGGACTCCGGGGAGGACCTCTTGGTAGAATTCTGGGTAGGGGAGGCGGAAGCGTTGGCGAAATTCTTCCCGGGTCATGGCGGGGTGGTTGTGTTGGGTGAGGATGGAGTTGGTGGCGTAGAGAGTGGGTGGGAGGTCGTCGACAAGAGTGCCGGACCAGTCGAAGATGAGTGCAGTGTATTTCACGATAAGGTCTTATCCGTTGGTGGATCTTGGTTATCGGAGATTGGACCAACTTCTTCAAGTTGAATTCAGGTCGTTCCGGAATGAAGTTGTCGTGCTCTAATCTGCCTAAAATCAGGCACGTTTTTTGTCGTTTAGGGATCAGGGAATTACGACATTTCCAGCCCGACGGGCTCCTAGCCCGGATGTTTCATGAGCCTAGCTCGATTTTGTCCCATCTCATTGAATCTCAGGTTGTTGTCCTTGATTTCGAGGAAAGACAGAATGTGCATTCAGTCATTCCTCGAAATCGGCGTTCGCCTACTGAAATGCAAAGATCTGAGGCGAACTCGAACTGCTTCAAAAAACATCCGGGCTAGCCGATGGTAAATCGAATGGAGGTCAGGTTATCGGGGCCGAGTTCTTGTTGGAGTTTGCGGAGGAGGTTGGGTTTGAGTTGTTCGAGGTGGAATCGCATGGTGGGCTGGAGTACTTTAAGGGTGAGGCAGCCTCGGCGGAGTGAAACTGGGGTGGTTTGTTTGGCGATCAGCTCTCCTGCAAGGGTGGACCAGGCTTCTTTGACTCGTTCTTCTTCGAGCCCTCCTCGGAGGCCGATCGATTCGAGAATCGATTCGATGTGGTCGGCTGGGGTGGAGATGTTTTTGTTGAGGTTGAGTGGGCGCGACGCGCCAACCCATTGGCCCACGATGTCTGCACGCATTTGGCTCCGGGAAGGTTCTTTTTTTTCCGGAGTTGGATCGGGTTGGGGCATGGGGGGTGTCTTCTAGACTCCAAATAGCTACCAGCTATTTAGGCATCTTCGCCGTCGTCGCCGATGGCTTCGACAGGGCAGCCTTCCATCGCTTCTTCGCAGAGGGCGGTTTCTTCGTCGTTCTCAGGTTGTTTAAAGACGTAAGAATACCCTTCCTCGTCGGAGCGGGTGAAGTTGGCTGGTGCGGTTTCGCGGCAGAGGTCGCAGTCGATGCACTGGGAATCGACGTAGAACTTTCCTTTGACGCTTTCGGGATTTTTGTCTTCGAGGTCGGCCATGATTTTGTTGCACTGTTCAGTCGAGTTGCCCAAGATGCAATCAATTTTTCGTGTGTTGATTCGCGCTTTGCAAGTTGGGGTCGTGGTGAGTATAGGAGGTGTGACGCAATGAGTGACAATAAGACGCCGATTGATACCCCGGATCCCAAGGAGGATTTTTGGGATTTGGGCGATGACGATTTAGATTTGGGACCAGAGCTGGAGGAGGTGCCAGATGAGGTTTTATCGGAGCCGGAGGAGGTCACTGTCGCTAGGCAGGAGGATGTGCTGGCTGAATTGTCTGAGGGAGAGGGGATGGAGAAGTTGCGTGAGCGGAGTGGAGGGAATCGGGCGGAGCAGGTGCATGAGCGGGTTCCGATGAAAGGGTGGGAAAAATTGTTGGTTTTGTTGTTGTTGGGGGTGTTGTTGGGGGCGGGGTTTTATTTTTGGAAGTTGTTTGGTAAGGATGCTCCGGAGGGTGAGTTGGTTCAGTTTGTGGAGGATTATCCGATTCAGGGTGAGGCATTTACGGTGGAATCGGTGGTGACTTGGTGGAGGAAGCCGGTGCGTGA
>JAHDGN010000308.1 GCA_020627645.1 Akkermansiaceae bacterium | reverse complement strand
CGCCTATCTCGGACCAGAAAATTACGGCGTTTCCAGTCCGACAGACTCCTAGGTTATTCTAAAACCCGGATAACCCATGCAGTTAATTGTGAGGGAAATGGTATTGGAAGAAGTAAGTTGATCTTACTGTTGAATGGTTTTGATCTACTGTTGGTTGCTGTGGACGGTTTTTCGGGGGCATCCAGCTAGGGGGAATTTGACTGATTCATCTGATGTTTTTGATAGGAGAGCTGCCAATAAGTGTCTGAGAATTGAAAATCGAGTTTGTGGGTGAAGTTTGTCGGCTGAAGCCGCCTGACAACATTACTCATTCGCCCTAGCCGGATGTCTCTGGACGATTTTAAATGAAAAATGCTTGAGTTGAGAAAGAAGGTGGGTTCATATTTACGATAATCCCCCTTCATGTTTTGAGTTCTTCAATCATTGTTAAGTTTTATTTTTGTTATTTTGTTACAGTTTGTTTTCTGGCCGGCCAAAACCGATTGGGAGAGTTGCTAAATGATCCTCGTTTTCATTTTCGAGATGAAGCTGGCCGTTTGGGATTGGTTGCGGAGTTGAGGAAATTTGAAAATGAGCGCAAGCAAGGAGCTTTGGTAAAGGCAGCTGAGATGGGGTTGGAAGTGAAGAAAACTTTGCCAAATTTTGGCAAGGCTGAGCTGATGTATTTTGATGGAGGGAAGCCAGTCTACTATCGGACTCGTAACGTCAATGCTGCAATTTCTAGCGGAGCTGATTTGGTGAGGTCTAATTTTGGGTATGTGGGAAGCGGTTTAAGTGTTGGAGTTTGGGATGGAGGACTAGTGTTGGGCAGTCATCAGGAGTTTGGAGGGAGAGTGAGGTTGTTGAATTCTGCGGAGGCTGATTCTCATGCAACACATGTTGCAGGTACAATTGGAGCTGCAGGGGTGACTTCGTCTGCAAAAGGAATGGCTCCCAATATAGGAATTGATAGCTATGATTGGAACAGTGACTTGTCGGAAATGGCGGAGAGGGCTGCCACAGCGCCTAATCAGACTGACCGATTGTATGTTTCCAATCATAGTTATGGACCAGCGAGTGGATGGAATTGGGACGGGAGTCAGTGGACTTGGTGGGGTGATGGAACGACTTCAGGAGCGATTGAGTTTTCTTATGGGCGCTATTATTGGTCGAGTCAGCAGATTGACCAATTGGCATACAATGCACCGTATTATTTAATTTTTTGGTCTGCGGGAAATGATCGGTCTGATAATCCTTCAGCTGGAAATGCGGTTTATTTGAGCCCATCTGCGACGAGCACAGTATCTTATGATCCCACGATACATCCTCCAGGTGACGGAATCTATCGAGGTGGTTATGAGTGCCTTTCTGATGAGGCGGTTGGGAAAAATGTTTTAACGATTGGAGCAGTGGCAGATGCGGTAAGTGGTGGATTGAGGGACCCTTCAGTTGCCTCGATGAGTGGGTTTTCATCGTGGGGGCCAACTGATGATGGGCGTATCAAGCCTGACCTTGTGGCAAATGGCGTTTCGGTAACTTCGCCCATTTCGAATTCGAATACGTCTTATGGTGTGAGTTCGGGAACGAGTATGGCATCTCCTAGTGCGGCAGGATCTGCAGCTTTGCTCATTGAACATTATAGAAGTCTTTTTCCTAACAATGACATGCTGGCGAGCACTTTGAAGGGGCTGTTGATTCATACTGCTGACGACTTAGGTAATCCAGGACCTGATTATCGTAACGGGTGGGGTCTCGTTAATGTGGATAAGGCTGCTGACCTACTGAGTGCTCATGCGAGTGAGCCGGTGAGGGGGCATTTGTTTGAGGGGGCTGTGACGACTTCGCAGTTTAGCTATTCGCGTGATTTCAATTGGGATGGGCAATCGGCGATTATCGCAACCTTATGTTGGACCGACCCTGCTGGAGCAGCAATATCGAGTGCAGACTCGAGGAGTCCTAACCTGGTCAATGATTTAAATTTGAGGGTGATTTCGCCAGCTGGGACAATTCATTATCCGTTCGTTATGCCCTTTGTTGGGAACTGGAGTCAGTCTTCAATGAATACAGCTGCGGTTACGGGGGTCAATACGGTTGATAATGTGGAGCAGATTTTGATAGGGAATCCTGGAGAGGTCGGAGTCTATCGAATTGAAGTCGATTACGATGGTGGATTAACGAATGGGAGGCAGTTTTTTTCTTTGGTTTTATCAGGAGTCTCCACTGACCCTGTTCCTTTGAGCCTTTCATCGGTTAATCCTACTCAGGTGTTGCAAGAAGATGTGCAAATTGAGATTGCGGGGACGGGGATTCTTCCGGGTGCTGAGGTCAAGTTGGTTCGTGCTGGCTATTCCGATATTTTAGCGACGAATGTCGCGATCGTTCAAGGTGGATTGTCTTGTCAGGTTAATCTGAGTGGGGTTTCTCCTGGGCTCTGGGATGTCGTAGTGGTAAACCCTGGTGATGTAGAGGCTAGTATCGTGGGGGGGCTTCGGGTTATGGAGCCTTTCTTCACGGAGGATTTTGATGGTCAGATTTCTGGCTGGATTTCTAATGCAACGAACGGCTCAAACTCATGGGGATTGAGTCAGTCGGCAAGCCATACTCCAACAAGTTCCTATTTCATTTCGGGGCCAGCTGCGGTGACCACGACTTATTTGGAGTCTCCTGTTATTCAGATTCCGATTGAAGCTTCCGAGCTAAGGGTGAGTTTTTGGCATCAGTTTCAGACCGAAAGCGCCAAGGATGGCGGGCGTCTTGAGTTTTCTGTAAACGAAGGTCCGTGGGAGGCTGTTGGGGGAGGCGGTACAGTGTTCCGAGCTGGAGGGTATAACAGCTTGATTGAGGCAAGCGGAGGTCCAAATAGCCGGAGTGATTTTAGTGGTTTGGGTGCGTGGTCGGGTTCGAATGGTGGATTTTCGGAGGTTGTTGTTGGGTTGGATGATCCTGTTCGTTTTGCGGGTAGCAGTCTTAGATTTCGATGGGGCTTCGCGACGGACCGGCGTCGATCTAGCACTGGCTGGTATGTTGATACCTTTAGAGTGGCTGGGGTTTTGCCTGACATGGTAACTTATCAAGGGTGGCAAGGAGAGAATTTTTCAGCTGATGAGATTGGTGATCTCACGGCGATTGAAGAGGGAGATCCAGATGGGGACGGTCTGGTCAATTTTGCCGAATTTGCATTGGGGACTGATCCCAAGGATGGGGCAGGGTCCCCAATCGAAACAACGATTGCAGGAACAGATTTGGTGATGACTTTCTCGCGTCCAGTGGGGCTGCCTGTCAACTATGAGGCGCAGATGAGTGATACTTTAGGTGGGTGGACGCCACTGTTGCTGGAGTCTGTTGAGGTGGTTGATGGAGTTGAAATGATGAGGGCTACAGCTCCTCTAAATTCGGGAGATCAGCGATGTTTTGTTCGGCTTAGGATGACGGCGCAGTAGCAAAGGGGAGAGAATGAACTTTGTAAGAATTTACCTCGGTGCTACTGACCTTTTCCTGTTTCTTCGGAAGATGCATAAGAAGATAGAAGTTGCGAGTGAAACAGAGGATGTGGGTTCGGGAATATTCCCAGCGATAAAATTGTCGTAGCACATCGTAGTTCCAGATGAAGAGTTGAAGAAAGAGATTTCGTTAAATTGGGAAATGCTGAGATCGCTGCCAGTCCAATTGAGACTTCCGGTTGAGAATGATTCGTTGTCACTCAGTCTAGTAATGGTAGCGTCGTATGTGCCACTGTATTGGCCAGGGTTTTGGCCTGGAGTTGGACTAATTTCGACACACAGTCGGAATGTTTCGTTTTCGATCGTGGATAGGGAGGTGTCGATATTCCAGTCGGGGTCTGTTATTTCGAAGTTGCCGCTTGGGGAAAAAAAGGTGGGTTGTCCATTGTTTAGGTCACTTTTCCAAGCGAAGGAAAATGTTCCGCTGCTTTGTTGGCCGTTGTAGGCTCTAAAGCCGTAGGCCTGTCCCGAAGAAGTGTCTACTGAAATGCCCAGTTCATAACAGATCGTATAGGTTTGGGTGAGGTCGATGGGCGTGTCGAGGGTGAAGGTTGTTTGTTGGGGAGAGTTACCGATGTGTTTGAGTTCTTCGTTCACGATATTTCCTCCAGACCACATGTTAGATCCGCTAAAGTCATCGATGATCGAGGCGTCAGGATCAAATATTTGTCCAGATAAGGGTAGAATCAGAATGAAGAAATAGACGAGGTAAAGCTTGGGGGAGCGATTCATAAGTTAGAAAATACCACATCTTTAATGGAGGTGGAGCTTTTTGTTAACAATTGAAAATCATCCGAGCTTGGTTTTCTGCAAGGTGGTAGAGGAGGAAATAACCTTAGGGTCAATATGACTATCTCTTCGATAAGGGAACACTTGTATAGTTCTCCTATCGACTACAATGAGTGAAGTGGCATCACCATTGTTCTGTTTCTTAAAGATGTACAGTTGTAGCCTGAAAATTTGGTAATTTTCCGAAATTGAGTGGCGGTCTAGTGGCTTTCAGAATCGGGGAAGTGAAACTTGGGAGGGGGTTGGTTTTCGATGGTTGCGCAGTCGGGGGCTGCTTCCGGGGTGATGCGGCCGTCATGGGTGTCCAAAAGTTAAGGTGATGGACAGCCCCAAGCATCGGCTAGGTCAC
>JAHDGN010000307.1 GCA_020627645.1 Akkermansiaceae bacterium | reverse complement strand
CGACAGCTGGAACTCTTCTAAATACCCCGCTGCTTGCGGCGGGGATCTTTATTTCAATTTCAGCAAGGCGAGTGAGGATAAAAAAGCCATGATCAACGAAATTTCGTCAGAATGGGTTCCCAAAAAAGGTGCCAAAACAATCACCCTTGAGGGCGAACTCATCTACTCCGTTGCCTCTAACTCAAAGCTCACAAAGTCCAAACCAATCCTCCCCAAAAAAGGACAAAAGCTGAAAGTGGATGATCTGGAAATCAAGATCACCAAAGCCGGCCCCTCAAAATGGGATAAAGAAAAATTCGCCATTACCATTGAAGGAAAATTTGACCCCGATGACTTCAAGGCTCTCAATTTTTACGACCAAGACGGCGACCTTATCAAAATTAATGGAAGATCCTCTTCAACTTCCGGAGGTTTTTTTGGAGGTAAACCTTCCTATGAAGGAACCTATAATATGAAATCAAAACCCACTAGAATTCAAATAGGTATCGACAAATGGACCGATCTAGAAAAAGTGAAAGTCCCCTTCAAATTTTCCATTGGAGTCGGGCTTTGATCTTCTAAAGAACCACCCCCCTCAAAAAAAAGGTCGCTGACACGATCGAGCGACCTTTTTCATATCGAAATCTTTCGAAAGCCCACCGGCAACCTACCCACCCAATGATCAACGATTCTCTCGAGCACTTGCCAAATTCCACATATCAGTCCGAAATCTCTTCATCCCATCTCGGAACTTTCTAATCTCGTTCCACCTCCGGTTTAACATTTCATTCCTCCGACTTTTACGGTCCCTCACATCCTTATTCCCTAAAACCCTAGCAGCACTGCGCAAATAAGATAAAAGTTGAACCGCACGCTCATAATGAACTTTATCTTGCTCAGAAACAGCCTTCTCCAAACTCTCAATACTTTTCATTCCCTTCATATATAAATCTCTCAATTCATTGATCCCAGTACTATCTTTACCGAAATTAAAATCATGAAGCAGAGCCAAACGTTGATTGAACTCAAACCCTAAAATCCATGTCGGCAAAATCGTCGGAAACTTTTCAGAAGTGTCAGCTAAAATACGTGCTGACAAATGGTGTTTGGACAACTCTCGTGCTTTCCTCAGAGTCTTGCCATACCCTCCGCTCATGAGGTGACCAACGGTCAATCCAGTTCGGGGAGCCTTACTCAGAACAAATTGATATCTTTCTTGGGCAGTTCTAAAATCATCCTCTACCTTCCCATCCTCAAAATAAAATTCTCGCGCCTCCTCGAACGTTGACGCCTCAATAAACTCAAAACGACCAAAGAACTTTGCCTTCCCCAGCACCATCATCGCCCGAATATCCTCCACCATTCCCTTTCCAACGATAACTCTGGTACCCACTGGCAAAGGACTTTCATCTAACTGCTTCAACAATCTCCAAGCCCACCTAGCTCTCTCCAAATCACCCTCTTTCCGCAACCTCGCGATGAAAATTGTATTCTTCCTCAACTGTCGACCTGAAATCGCCGAATCCACCAACATCGCCAATAAACCAGTAATGTTGGCACCATTTCTCTTGTCATAACTTTTCCCAGAAAATTTCAACGTCAAATCGTTCTTCCCTGGAAGAGGTCTACCACGCTGCTCAAAAAATCTTCGAGCCGATTTTCCAAGCTCATTAATGTTAAAGTTGGCCTTAGGCTCAAAGCGGAACTTCTTTCCAAAATTTTCCTGAGATACAGAAAGAGTCACCATCGACATTTCCGTCCGGCTAAAGGTTTTTTTCCCCTCCTTAACCTCATAAATGATCGGCATCGAATTCCCCACCTCATAGAATTGATAACCCTCCTTGCGCTCTGGTTTCTCGGGCACGTCATCCTCTAGATGAGGATCTGCAGGACCCGGATCTTCGGGAACCGGTGCATAAACCAACGGCCCTTCAACCACCCCCTTCCACCTCTCAAGTTCACCTTCAGCATCGTGCCGGACCAAAAGTTGATGCTCAGGCTCCAATGGTTTCAAGACATCGAACATCAACTGCCCCAATCGATACCCCTCCTTCTCTTTCTGACTCTTCACCATTCCATCTGCCAGCCAAAACAAGTAATCTCTCACTTTCTCCAATTCCTCCTGACCAGCTGGAGGACGGTTTTCCAAACCTTCCAACGAAATTAACGCCATCTCTGCGCGTCTCCCTTTCGAAAACAATTCTAGGCTCAAGGTCAAAGCCTGAACCCGGCGACGCATCTCCAAACCATCTTTAGGCACATCACCCTCCGCCACCATCGCCAACTTCTCGGCAATATCACGGATCAAATCCGTATCCATCGGCAACAAATCGCGCCTCAATCCCAATCCATCGTCACTAGCAGGGATATATTTAACTTCTCCAAAACAAGAAATCACCAAGCTCCACGACCATATCAGGACTAAAATTCTTCGCATACCGGATGAAACTATCGAAATCTTGATTGGTTGCAAAGAACTACTCCTCAGTCGTCACAACCAACCTGGCAAACCCCCGGTCTCCCTCCGGCAATGGCACCACATACTCATGGAACCCATCAACCTCCTCAAATCCATCTGCATCTTCTGCCGATACCCAAGAAGCCTTTAAATCTCCAACCTCCACCTCAAAATTCACCCCAATCCGATCCGCAGCTCTCCGAAACTTGAGCGCATACCCTTCACCTTCCTGAACCAATTCCACCAAAGGTCTAGAGCTGGTTTCCAACGGATCACTACCACCAAAAAATTCGAGCAAATTGCTATACCCATCTCCATCCGGATCTCCCATCTCATCTCCCCCTCCAGAAGGAAATTCCATACCCGCTCTCCAAGTCGCGTAATCAACTCCAACAACCCCTGGCTCCACCGAGTTAATGACCGAAATCGCAGCGGCAGAATCGGGGACACCATCATTGTATAATACCTCCCATTGACTATGGGAAGGACTCCCCTTCACCCCATTCAACACGACCAACCTTCGGCGTTCACCAAAACTAGGAGGCCAAGAAGTCACCGGAATACCGCGATAGTAGCCAAAACCCTCACGAGCATTCCCACCACCATTGACTGCATCAACCGCCGGAACATCATAATGATTTGCACCCGCAAAAGTCGCGATGTCTTCGTGCCGCCATTCTTCCGGTTCGGTTGAAACCAAAATCATCACCACCTCTAAACCGTTTGTTGTCATTCCCGCCTGGGAACCATAAGCAGTATCAAATGCCACGCCAACCTGGCGGGCCGTGCTCAAACAACCTGATCACCACGGAGTGTAATACATCAAAGCAACCAATTTCCCCTCAAAATCTCCCAAATTTGCGTTTGAGACTCCACCAGCTGCTATAATCTCAAAGTCCACCAACTCACTGGTTTCACCAACCTCTAGCGGGGCCGCAAACCCCACGCTCATCCCTCCGAAGATTATCAATATTTTTCCTAATAAGATCATTTTCATCATTAAAATTCATAACTGTATGCCGCGCGCACTAACCACCAATCGCGGTCGTTGTAGAGGTTGGCAAAAAATTCATTTCCCAAATCCGGTTCCTCATAGTCTGTCACATAATGCGAAACGCCTAACCGGAAAGCATGCCCGCCTACCTCATAAAGAGCCGAAACTCCCACCTCCAAGCTCTCTAAACCAGGGGCCGAAGCGTTAAATCCCGATGACTCAATCTCCCCCGTATCGTCATAGATCCTCCCAGAAATCACCAAACTCAAATTCGGTGTCACTTCGTTTGTGAGTGACAGACCTCCATAAAGAGCTTCAAATTCCGGATCCTCAATCGTCCCACCAAACTCAGCTCCAACCGTCAAACGATCCGTCACTGCCCACCTCCACGACGATTGCAAATTGTATCGCACATCACGATCGGTCACGTCTGACATCGAAAACATCAGCTCCGTTTTCAACTTCGTATTGATCGCCTGCTCCCACCGCAAGCTCCCCGAATAATTCACCAACAAATCATTTGCGGGGCTTCCGAATGTCCACCCAGGAGCAATGGTATTCTCCGCATAGCTCAAATCTAAACCAATACGCGTGCCAACGACCGGACTCCAATACCAAACACTCGAAACCGAAAAGCCACTAGGATCAGGCTCGAAATACCCAGAACCCGGGAAACTAAACAATTGCCGGTAATATTCCGCAATCCATATCGAGCGATAATCCGCAAAACCCTCATAGTAATTCAACGACAACTCGGTCTCCAGAGACTCAGAAAAACGATACCCTAAGCCAACCCCAACCTGATGAGTCTCCTCAGTCAGATCAGCCGCGACACCTCCAAGAGCCACGAAAGGTTCGTAATCTAACGAATAATCCGTGTAGCCATAGCCCAATTCCACCGTCCAAGACCCCCTCGCTTGTTCATAGCGAAAACCACCTCTTTGCACCACAATATCATCGTGAAACAACCCCTCATACTCCAAATCCAACACCTGTAACCCTCCAAACAAGTTCCACCCCCCATCCTCACTAAATTCATCCCCCACACCATCCTCACCAATCCCAATGGCCCCAGAAACCTCATGACCCTTGCCCCAAACCAACCCCGACAATCCAAAAAACCAATCATTTGTCTTAAATATTAAATTTCTTTAGTGGCAATATGAACACCCTCCACCTGACGAATGTCCTGAACTC
>JAHDGN010000306.1:2305-4630 GCA_020627645.1 Akkermansiaceae bacterium | reverse complement strand
GGCCAAAAAAAAGACATAAAGCCGCTAAAAAGGTAGCCAAAAAAAGCTGCCCCGAAGAAAGTCGCCAAAAGCTAGCAGCCAAGAAAGCCGCTAAAAAAGCCGCCCCTAAAAAGAAGGTCGCAAAAACAGCCGCTCCTAAGAAAAAAGCAGCCAAAAAAGTTTCAAAGCCAGCTAAGAAAACCTCCCCGAAGAGCGAGACCAAAAAATCCTCGACTCCTAAGGAAGTCACCGAGAAAGAAGCGACCCCAACTCCTCTCGCAACTTCAGCTCCGGCCAAAAAAGGAAAATCTCGAATTGATACTCCTGAGATCCAGGAAAAAATCAGGGAACTCATCAAACTTGCAAAGGAACAGGAATACCTGACCTACGACGATATCCATGAGATCCTGCCCAACAATCTTGTCGACCCCGCCGATGTTGACGCCATTCTCGACCGACTTCGCCAAATGGAGTTCGACATCATCGATGCCTCTGAAGTTGACCGCTTCAAAGACAAAAAGCGCGGTGATCTCGATTCTGAAGAAGAGGACAAAGGCCAAAAGCTCGATATCCTCGACGACCCCGTCCGCATGTATCTCAAACAAATGGGGCAAGTTCCCCTCCTCACTCGAGAACAGGAAGTCGAAATCTCAAAGCGCATCGAAGATGCCGAACTCGAAGTCCAAAAATTCCTCCACATGTTCGGCTTTACCGCTCAGGGCTACCTCGGACTCGCCGACAAACTCATGCGAGGCAAAGAACGCTTCGACCGAGTGATTCTCGACAAAAAGATCGAGAGCCGGGAACGCTACATGAAAGCCCTCCCCAAACTTTGTGATCAAGTCAAAGCACTTCACGAAGAAACCACCGGAATCGTTAAAAAACTCACTGGGAAAAACCCTAGAGGAAAAAGTAAACTTGAGACTTCATTCGAAAAAAATCTCCAGTCAATTTCTCGCCTCTACAACCGATTCTACTTCAAACAAAAGGTCATCGAAGACTTCTGCGACGCCGTCGGCGATTACCAAGAAAAAATCTGGAAATACACCCGCAAAAGCAGCGAAGACTCAGAAACCGCCATTAAGGAACTCACTCTAGAGTCATGGCGCTCTATCGAAGAATTCGAAGAAACGAATAAAAGTCTTCGCATTTGGATCCGCAAAGCACGCCGGGCCAAAGACGAGATGGTCGAAGCCAACCTCCGACTCGTCATCTCTATCGCCAAAAAATACACCAACCGCGGCCTCTCCTTCCTCGATCTCATCCAGGAAGGAAACATGGGACTCATGAAAGCGGTCGAAAAATTCGAATACCGTCGAGGCTACAAATTTTCCACCTACGCCACCTGGTGGATTCGCCAAGCAATTACCCGCTCCATTGCCGACCAAGCTCGAACGATCAGGATCCCGGTCCATATGATCGAAACCATCAACAAACTGATGCGAGTCCAAAAGCAACTCGTCCAGGAATACGGCCGCGAACCAACCCCAGACGAAATTGCCGAGGAAATTCACCTCCCCGTCGAACGTGTTCGCGCCGTCCTCAAGATGGCTCAGCAGCCCATCTCGCTTCAAGCGCCAGTTGGGGATTCTGACGACACTTCTTTCGGAGACTTCATCGAAGACAAATCGGCCGAAAACCCAATGGAGGAAGCCGGATTTGCCATGCTCAAGGATAAGATCCTCGAAGTCCTCGACACCCTCACCGAACGGGAACGCGAAGTTCTCGAACAAAGGTTCGGACTCAAAGATGGCTACTCAAGAACTCTCGAAGAAGTTGGCCGCCAATTCCAGGTGACCCGCGAGCGAATTCGTCAGATCGAAGCCAAAGCCCTCCGAAAGATGAGACACCCAACCCGAATCCGAAAACTCGAAGGATTCATCGAGCTTCCAGTCTAAAAAATCCGAACGATCAACCCAGGGCCCATGCCCTGGGTTTTTATCAGCCCCAGTAACCAACAGTCAAAAACCACCCAATGAGCCAAAACCAGTTCGAACAAGCCATCGCAATCATCCTCGAAAAAGAGAAACGCTTCCAGCCCGGCGCCTACTTTCTCGTTCGTGAGGCTCTCGACTTCACCGTCGAAAAGATCGCAAAAGAAGCGAATGGAGAGAAACGGCACGTCAGCGGGCGTGAACTCCTCTTCGGCTTTCGAGACTACCTCGTCCAAGAATTCGGCCCCATGTCCGCAACCCTCCTCGAAGACTGGGGAATCAACAACTGCCGCAACGTTGGTGAAATCGTCTTCCTCTTCATTGAATACGGAATCTTCGGAAAACAAGACTCCGACACCCTCGACGACTTCGACCTCGAACGCCGGCCAGGTCGCCTCGCTCGCCGCCGCTG
>JAHDGN010000306.1:0-2295 GCA_020627645.1 Akkermansiaceae bacterium | reverse complement strand
TATTCGCATCTACTTCAACTTCCCTCCCCTCTAAAGCCTTTAAATCCCCCTTCATCGCAGCCTAACTCACATCGCCCCTGCCCTCTGATCCCTTCAAATTAGAAACTTAGACAAAATGCCTGAGAAAGACTTGCATTTCTCTCAGACACTCTGTATGTTTCCCGCAGATGGGGAAAAAATCTCAGACAGAATTCGAATCGGCCAGTAATGCGGAACTGCAAGTACTAGACCAACTTTGGGAAAAATCACCCAAAACCGTTCGTGAACTCTCACAGGCCATCTACCAATCCACGGAACCCTCCTCCTACGCCACCGTGCAAACTCTCCTCGATCGCCTAGAAAAGAAAGGCTGGGTTTCACGAGATCGATCACAATTCCGACACACCTTTTCGCCCACAAAAACACGCGACTTTCTCGTCGGCGAACAGATCCAACAAGTCGCCAACTCTGTTTGCGACGGCTCAATCGCAGCCCTGCTTGGACACTTCGCCAAAAGTAAACCCACCCTCTCTACAGAAGAACGTTTACAGCTCCAAAAACTCATCGACCAAAGCGAGCCATGATCCTCTCCCTCATTATCTCAAAACTCATCCTCGCTTCCCTTGCGATTGCAGCTGCCGAAATCATCCGGCGCTCAGGGGCTCGACCAGGCATCACCTATCTTGGTTGGCTAGGAGCTCTCGTCATTCTCATTACACCCACCCCATTCTCCATCTCTCTTTTTGGCGCAGAAACTCCCTCTACCGAAATCTGTACAACTTCGTCCTGCCCCTCTGACAATTGCCCTACATCCCCAAGTTCATCGTGCCCTCAGACCGACTCCCCCACCACGATAGCCACAAACTCCCAAACCCCATCTACCAGCTCCGCAACCACTTCGAAGCTCAGCCTAACCGTCGCTCTCGTCACCATCTGGATCCTCGGAACTGCGATCCACTTACTGAAAACTTGGCGATCGAATCACCGCATGAACTCTCTGGCCAGTAACGCTTCTCCAGCCTCAAATGCCATCCTTCAACGCACCCGCCAACTGGCATCCCAACTCAATCTCAAGTCTTTACCTCAGACCGTCATTGCAGACGCCCAATTTTCCCCATTCCTCTGCTTTCACCCCAACCACCAAACTTACATCGTTCTCCCGAAGCAACTTGCTGAATCAACCTCCCCCACCACTCTGGACGCCATCATTCTCCACGAGCTCACCCATCTGCAGCGCAATGATTGCTGGAAGCACCTCTTCGACCAACTCATCGTCGCCATCTGGTGGTGGTTCCCCGGTAGCTGGTTCGCCCGGACACGACTCCGCGAAGCCGAAGAAAACTGCGTCGATCAACAAGTAATCGCCCAAAATATCGTCACCAAAAAACAATACGCCACCGCCTTCCTCGAAACCGTCGACTTCCTGTCTCACAAAGAAATTCTAATCCCCTCAACCAAACCATCATTTGCCTCACCCAACCAACTAGAATCTCGAATTCACTCCATCCTTCAATCGACCCCGCCAAAAAAACAAAGACTCAAGTCAGTTGTGCAGTTCATCTCGCTAATCATCATTGTCGCAACCACTTTAGTCTCCTTCCCTAACCTCCTCGCCTCCCAAACCGACAGCACAAACTCCAGCAACCAACAACAACAGGCCCCAGCCAGAAATTGGCTTGATCACACAAGCCAAGACCCATGGACCGAGCCCAACCCATGGTTCGATCAGATGCCCCCCAATTCTAGCCCCAAAACTCCATCAATTCGTTCCGAGTATTCCCCCCAAATGATGATGGGTGGGTGTAAGATCACTCAGCCCTCGAACTAACGATCCTCAAAATGATGAAATCAAATGATCATCACGGACAAAACTCAGACAATCAGTCTTAATTTTTAATCTAAAAACAACAAAACAAATGAAAAAAAAAATACCTAATCCCTATTGTAGCCTCAACGGTAGCCGCAGCCACCTTCGGCTCCATCTATGCCGTCTCAGGGCAAACGAAAACCGAACCAAACGTTACCGAGCAACAACCAACCATCGACCCCACCGAGCCATACCTCATCATCAATGGAGACATGACCGATGATCAACTCGTCTGGCAAATGCGCAGCCTCCTAAGCGTACTCGATCAAAAACAAAAAAAAGTCGAAAGATCGGGTAAGCTCATCCTGATGGACCTTGCCCCAGAAACAAAAAAGAAAGGCTACCTCATCCGCCACAGCTACAAAAACCCCACTAAGGAAATTGTTGAACTCATTATCCAAAACACTCAAGGCAGCCCATATCAACAACGACGACCTCCGGGCCTCACT
>JAHDGN010000305.1 GCA_020627645.1 Akkermansiaceae bacterium | reverse complement strand
TTTCTAAAGAGGTAAGAAACAGTTAAACCATTTTTGCAAAACAGTTTCCGTCAGGGCTCGAGGAGCCTTGTCCGAAGGCAAAGTCTCAATCATTAACTCCAAAATATCTTTGTAGTAGGCAATCGAAGTCGGCTTCAAAGATGGGTCATTCTCAAACTGAAAAGCTAATTCACGAATACCACCCTCGATTGAGACCACCCCATTGCCAGGGCTGAGGCTCACTGAACGCAGCTGCTTTACCATTTCGTCCCGCTTAATTTTGGCGACACGGATAGATTTTGTTTGAAGGCTTTTTCGAACTTTCTTGCCATTAATCTTAGCTGAGAGATAGTAGGTCCCTGATCGATGACGAACGATATTCTCAGCATCAATGCTTTCCCAAGTGCTCATGCACAAGGTGTCGCTCGTCTTTTTTGCAGAGTCAACTCGGGAGTGGTCACTCTAGGTGGTCATTCTCGATATTCACCCCTCCAAAAATCGGCCAGAAACAAAGAAAATAAAGGAGAAGCCGGGATGGTGGAATTGGTAGACACGCCAGATTTAGGATCTGGTGCCCTTGGGCGTGCAGGTTCGACCCCTGTTCCCGGTACTTTCCCCTACAAATTAAATTGAATGACATGGACGAATTAAAAGAAAAACTCGCCAGTCTTGGCGTCGCAGGCGACAAAATTGAAGAAGTAATCCAGACCGTTCTTGGATTCGTGAAGGATAAGCTCCCCGAAGGCGTCAGCGGCATGTTCGACAATCTTGTCGGTGGTGATGGAGAAGACGGTGAAGGAGGGAACGATCTTGTCGACAAAGTCAAAGGAATGTTCGGAGGTTAATCCCTCCCCCATACGACTTTTTGTGTTGAGCCCGTCGGTCAATCCGATGGGCTTTTTTTAGGGCTTCTCCCTGATGTTTCCTGAGAAATACTACCCACTCTCAAACGTAATCTACCCAATCCTAAAAACTCTATGCGAATTCCGGCCGTCCTCTTGATCTTCATTCAGTTCAATCCCGCTATCGGCAAAATCAATTTTTCCCGTGAAATTCGCCCAATCTTAAACCAAAACTGCCTCGGATGCCATGGTGGCGTCCAAAAACAAGGAGGCGTGTCTTTTCTCTACCGCGAAGAAGCACTCTCCAAAGGAGACTCGGGCAAACCCACTGTCGTTCCAGGAGACCCGGACTCTTCAGAAATGGTCCTTCGAATCACCTCCAAGGATCCAGACATCATCATGCCCCAACCCAAACACGGAGCACCTCTAAAACCAGCGGAAATCAAGCTGATCCGCCAATGGATCAAAGAGGGAGCCGAATGGAATAATCACTGGTCATTTGAAAAACCTGTCCGCCAGAAAATACCTCAACCCTCCGACACTTCCTGGCCAAAAAACGAAATCGATCAGTTTATCCTCTCCAAGCTCGAAGAGAAAGAACTACAACCAACCCCCCCCGCGAACTCCGATCGACTCCTTCGTCGAATCCATCTAGACCTTACCGGCCTCCCCCCAACAATCGACCAACTCGATGATTTTTCAGCAGCACACCAAAGAAATCCAGGTCAGGCGATCTCAACAGTGATTGATGCCCTCCTCGCCGACAACGCTTTTGGTGAAAAATGGGCAACTCAGTGGCTAGACGTCGCTCGCTATGCCGATTCAGAAGGTCTGGGAGCCGATCGCAGATGGACCGCGTGGCCCTACCGAGACTGGGTGATTAGAGCCATCAATGACGACATGCCTTATAACGATTTTCTCACCAAACAAATTGCCGGCGACCTACTTCCAAACGCAACACTACACGACCTCATCGCAACCAAATTCCACCGCCTCGCCCAACAGAACGCCGAAGGAGGGACCGACAACGAAGAATTTCGCGTGATGGCTACCATGGATCGTGTCAACACCACCTGGAAAGGAATTCAAGCCATCACCTTCGAATGCGTTCAATGCCACGACCATCCATACGACCCCATTCGCCACGACGAATACTACAAGTTTCTCGCCTTCTTTAACAACAGCCGTGATCTCGACCTCAACAACCACTACCCAACTCTAAAGATCCCCAACAACACCACTGATTTCGCCAGAGCACAAACCTTCCGAACTCTCTATCAAACACAACACACAAACCTCCAAAACCAAGCTCGCCAACAACTCAAAAAAACCTCCTGGCACAAGGTCTCTCAACTCACACCCACCGCTGAAAAAATCGGAACCAAAACCCAACTCGTGGACGGATACTTAGAATTCCTAACCGAGGGAAATCCCACCAATAACGTCACCATCGATCTCAAAATCCCACCCCCATCAACCCTTCGAAAAATCACCGCTCTCAAAATCCACGCCCTCCCAATCGACCCCAAAAACGCCATTCATTCGGGAACTCTCGGCACAATTCTTTCACAAATTTCGCTCGATCTGATTCACCCAAATCAAGAAAAACCCGAATCAATTCCCCTTGCTCACATCATCGGTGATGATGACTTCCCCATCTACCCTGCAAACAAATCTCTCGAAAAAAACAACACCGGCTGGGGAGCCTTCACTCACCAATACCATCCCCGCTCCTGCGTTGTGATCCTGAAAAACCCGATCGAACTCCCCCAAGGGTCAACTCTCAACCTAAAGCTCACCCACAAGGTCAGCGCTCCAACCGGCCCTCTCCTCACGAAACGTGGACGACTAGAACTTACCGATAACCCTAACCTCATCAGTTGGCTGAATTCCCCCGAAACTCAACAACTCCTCAAATCATCCCAAGAAAACCTCCAAAACTACCAAAAACTCTCCCCAAATAATCTCGCCATCATGCAATCCCTCCCGCCACACCTTCATCGACAAACCCACACTTTCATCCGCGGCAATTGGCTCACCAAAGATACCCCAGCCCTCTCACCGAACACCCCCGCCATTCTTCACCCACTTGCTAAAGAAAACCCGACTAGACTCGACCTTGCGAACTGGATCACTTCCCCAAATAATCCCTTCACATCTCGGGTGCTCGTAACGCGCGTCTGGGAGCAACTCTTTGGGCTCGGACTTGTCGAAACCCTTGAGAATTTTGGCTCCACAGGAATCCCTCCAACTCATCCCGAACTCCTTGACCACCTCGCTCTCGAGTTCCAAACCACCATGAAATACTCACTCAAGTCTCTCATCAGACACATTCTCAGCTCGGCAACCTACCAGCAATCTGCAAAAGCCTCCTCGGTGAATCGTAAAAAGGACCCCCGCAACCTCTATCTCTCAAGAGGCCCTCGCAACCGCCTTTCAGCCGAACTCGTCCGAGACCACCATCTAGCATCCTCCGGCCTCCTCCACAAAAAACTCTACGGTCCTCCAGTCTACCCACCGATACCAGCAGGGGTCTGGAAACCCTTTAGTGACAAACCTTGGAAAGCCGCTCCAGTTGGCTCACCCGATCGCTACCGACGAGCCTTATACACCTATCACAAACGCAGCATCCCTTTTCCCGGCTTCAATTCATTCGACGCCCCAACCCGTGAAACCTGCTCCTCCCGAAGACTCACCTCCAATACCCCCCTCGCCGCTCTCACCACGCTCAATAGCGAATCCTTCGCAGAAATGGCCACCGCCCTCGCCTCTCGAATCAACAAGAACCCCGAAGAATCGCTCACCCAGAAACTTATTAAAGGGTATCGTCTGGCCACTTCCACCCGCCCCTCAAATAAGCAGCTCCAAATTCTTCAAAACCTCTTCAACAAGACCTTTGAAAAATTCGAAGAAGAGCCAGATGAACATATCAAAGTTCATCCAGACCCCAAACAAGCCGCCTTTGTGATCCTAGCCTCCACCCTACTAAACCTCGACGACACCCTCTCAAAGTAAACTCCCCAAAGCTCGAAATAGGACCTCACTCCATCGAATGAAGTCCAATCGTATTCCCCTCTGAATCCATCACCATCGAGATAAACCCATATTGCCCGATCGAAAACTTAGGCGCCTGGATCTTCCCACCCGCTTTTTCGGCCAAAGCAGCATTGTGAGCGCAATCCTTACAAGAGAAATAGACAAGAGTCCCTCCAACTCCTGGCTCGACCCCCTCCATCTGACAAATCGCACCTGCAGCTCCCGGTAAAAAATTTTCCTGATCAGAAGGGAACGCCAACATCCGGACAGGAGGAACCCCTTCCGCCTCCGGAGCCGGTAATTCCGACAACTCGATCTCAAAAGTGGCTTCATAAAATGCCCTGGCTCTCTCCAAATTCGAAACATAGATCTCAAACCAACCAACAGAATTTCGTTCAATATTCATCACTTAACGAATCCAAATTTAAAGTTCTTCTTCGTCAACTCAAGCACTCAAACCCATGTCATCGAACAACCGATCCTTGGCAAAAAAATAAGATAAGAGTGATGAACAATGATGAATATTCCCCAAAAAAACATCTTTGAAAAGATCACATTTTCTGGGGAATAACTTCCCCTTCCCACCCATCTCTCCCTTGTCATGTTCAACAAAAAGAGACACACCATTGCCACCAGCTTAGCCGCTATCTCTATCTCCGGACTTGGTGCTCATGCCGTCCAGATCCAGGTTACCATGAGCGCTTCCTCCAATCTTGGGCTCGCTCCGGGATTAGCCTCTTTCCCATTCGCGTCAGGTTAAGGAACGAAGGCCTGATTCTATGGGAGATTCACG
>JAHDGN010000304.1 GCA_020627645.1 Akkermansiaceae bacterium | reverse complement strand
GATTAGACCGTTTGCCAAAAGTTAGTTCCGATTGAGAGAGCCAACGTTGCACACAGATGTGAGTAAATTATTATCAGTGAGGAGGCTGCGAATCTCGTCGTAGAGTTTTTGGCAAAGTTCTTCACCATTTCTTGTCAGATAACCTGCCATGCCATGACCTTTGAGATAATGCCATAGTCGTTCGATGGGATTGAGATCTGGGCTATACGGTGGCAGGAAGATTGGTTCAATGTGATGCCAGTTTAATCTCTTGGTCTTATGCCAACTCGCATTATCGAGGACCAAACAGACACGCCTCTCTCCTTTTGGTTTTGGGACTTCTCGAGCCATCGTGTCCAAAAAGGCTTGGAAGACTTCGGTGTCACAGTGAGGAACAATTAGGCTTACCAGTTGCCCGGAAGTAGGGTTGATGGCCCCAACAACGTTCTGACGGATGTGTCCACCATAGTATCCTTGGGTTGGTCGAGAACCGCGTTTGACCCAACGTTGTCTTGGACGTGGATCTCCTTCAAATCCTGCTTCATCTCCAAAGAAGACTTCGACCTTGGAATCTTCGATGAGCGCTCGTAGCTCGGGAATGAATTGCTTGCGCTGTTGCTCCCAACGATCGCGATCAAGAGGCTCCGGAACGGGTCTTGGAATGCGTCGTGCATAGTTCTGTTCGTGCAGATAGCGCACCAAAGTCCGGTAGCTGATCTCAAGGTCTTTGTTTTCGGTCAACCACCCGCATAAACTCACCGCGGTCCAGTGATGACGTTTCGCGCAGGATGGGTCATCCACAACAGGGAGAATCGTTTGAGTCACCTCATCATATGACATAGACCGAGGGCGTCCTGACTTGGGACGATAGGTAATGCCATCGATCCCAGCTTGGTTGAACCGTGATATCCACTCTCTAAGCCATCTCTCTGAAACACCGCTATGGGCTTGAGCGAGTTCGAAGTTTGCTCCGCATAGCAATAATAGAATCGTATTGAGCCTCTTCTGAGCTTTCCGGTCGGGACAGCAATCGATCGCCACACGCAGCTCTGTGATTGAGCAAATTTCAGGATTCGGTAGCTGACGAGAACGGGCGATTTCTGATCATCACCAACAATGTGAATAAGTACAGATTTTTCTCACTTATTTCGGAACTTTTTTTTGGCAAACGGTCTAAGAACGGCCCTAAATCCTTTTGAATAGAATCCCCCCCTTAATGAATGGCAACAGCCAAAAATCAATTGAAGCCACTTTCGTAGACCAAAATGATTGCCATAACTCTCTCCTCCAGAGACTACCAAACTGGCTCCCCACCCTCATCATAAGGCAGCCAAACCAATGCCGCCGCCTTAACATCGATATCTTTTTTATACGGCTTCACCAACTCTTGCTCTAACTCAGTCCTCGAAGCATCGAACTTCTCCTGTAGCTCACGAATCTCCTCCGCCAACTCATCCTCCAATTCAATCAGAGCATCTGCGACCAGCTGCGCTTTCTCTTTCGCAATCCTCACATCCTGACGCTGCTTCATCGCTCGACTCGCCCCACCCACCACACTCCGCCTCGACTTCCTTCCACCCAACAAACCACCCAACAAACCACCCACAATAGAAGCTCCCGCCTGCCAGGTCGAACTGCTCGCCTCAGCCTCCTCCTTATCGATTGCCAACTCCGCTCTCCTCAACTGATCCTTTTTTGTCCGAATTTTTGACTCATAACGATCCTTCATCTTCTCAATCGCATCATCTCTCTCTTCCCTACCCTTCACCGCCAATCTTGCCCGAAAATCCCCCTCAGACTCCCCCATCTCCGAATACATTTTATACAAAGGAGAATACATCAACTCCAACCGCTCTTTCCGATAAATCCAATCCTCAAACTCATCAACCACAGGCTTGTAGTTATCAGCATTCATCGCATAACCCGCCAACTCGTCAAAACCCACCCCCTTCCGAGGCTCATCATTGAGCGAACGTAAAGGAATGGTACACCCACAATCCTCTTCCCAATCAATCCCCTTCGCTCCCATTGGGTTCACAAAACGAATAATTCGATCCCCCTCAACCTTCGCTTTCCGCGAAGTAAAGTGCACCTGTGCCTCACGCAACAAACCCGGCCGATATGTGACACCGTCAGACTCCCCAGCAAATGGCACAAAGTACTCCACCACTCCATCGCCAACAACTGGTCTCTCCCCCTTCGGCTCCTCTTCCACCACCGCACGACTCATTCCCATCGGACTTGACGGAGCACTCGCTCTCATTTTCTTCTGCTCAAACTGATCCCTTTTTGGGTCCATCAAGGTCTTGATCTGACGTCTCGTCAGAGGCCCCCTCAGATAACTCATCACCCAACGCACATGAAATACCGCAGGCCCATCCTCATGCACATTATTCATCAAAAAGACCCGACTATCTAAACCAGACAATAACGTCTCCATCTCCTTGCGATTAAATCCGCCCCCTTGCGCATCCGCAGCTCCCGCCAACCCGTCCAAAACCCGAACCTTGTCTCTCTCCGTCTGCATCCTCCCCAAAAACCAAGTTCCCATATTTGATAAGGCCTTATAGTCCAAATCCACCGGGTTTTGCGTCGCAGCTAATACCCCCAAACCAAAAGCTCTCGCCTGCTTCAGCATCGTCATCAATGGCTTCTTACTCGGCGGATTCGCCGACGGGGGTAAATACCCATATATCTCATCCATATACAACAAAGCTCTCAAGCTCGTCGTACCAGACTGCATCCGCATCCAACCCAACATTTGATTGAACAACAGCGACACGAAAAACATCCGCTCGCTATCACTCAAATGCGCGATCGAAAAAATCGAAACCCTCGGCTTCCCCTCCTCGGTATACATCATCCTCTGAATATCTAGCGGAGGCCCTTCCAACCATGTCGCAAACCCTGGACTCGCTAATAAAGCATTGAACTTCAACGCCAATTTTTGCCTCTCTTTAGTCCTCAAAAACGACTCCAAATCAATCACACCTACTTTATCAAATGGAGGCTTCTGCACATTTCGAATCAAAGACTCCAAGGTCAACGACTGCTCAGCTCTCCAACAATGGTTAAAAATCGAACCCAATAAAATAGCCTCCGGAGATTGAATCGGATCAGCATCAACCCCAACCAACGACAACAAAGAAGAAACTGTCGACTCAATCCGCTCCCCCAAAACTTCCCCATCATCCATCACCTCAAACGGAGGCACCTCCAAAGAACTTAAGATCGAAACCGGGATCCCAGACTTACTCCCCGGAGTAAACACGTTAATATCCACCTTATCCATCAGCGTCCTCACCCGCTCTGGCGACTGGTGCCAACTCCCAATCCCCTCCTCCCACATTTTAGCCGTCTTCTCCGCATACTCCGTCGGACTCACCCCCTTCTTCCGCGCGTCATCTTCGTTAATCCAAGGCTCAAAATCCGCCCCCTTAAAATCCGGAAAAGTCAGCAACAGATTCGAAATATCCCCCTTGGGATCCACCACAATCGCCGGAATATTGTCCATCATCGCCTCCTCCAACAGCCCAATACACAAACCCGTCTTCCCAGATCCAGTCATCCCCAAAACCACCCCATGCGTCACCAAATCTTTCGAATCATAAAGCAACAAATCATCCGTCACCTCCCGCTTCTCGATGTCATATTCTTTCCCCAAATAAAACGACCCAAGCTTCTCATATTCGCTCACCAATTCGGACATACTCAAATATCTACCAACCCACCCCAAAATAAGCAACCCCAGGCCATCACTCCGAAAAATCACACCTACCATTGGACCCGTAACCGATCCAAATAGATCACTTACGATTCTATTAGATTAAAAAACTGGATTTTTTTCGAACTCAAAAAAGAACAGCAGGAGAAACAAAAAGAACAAAACAAACTGATTAACAATCACTTATAATAATCAATCCCAATAATCAGGGCGATTGGCACGGGACATGCCCTAAGTAACACATGCTTGATACTTCATGATAACAGTTCTGGCCATTGAGAAGCTTCCTTCTACGCCTAACGGCACCATATTTGGATATGAACAAGAGCCTCTCAGCATTCCAGAAAAGAACCGGCCATTGTGACGCTTCCTTCTCACTCGTATCCAAACGACCCAAAATAAGCTCACCGCTTTCCAGTTCTTAGTTATCTGTAAAAGTCGGCCATTCAAAAACTTCCTTCTAATTCGGACCTAGATGTCGCGGGTTCAAATCCCGCCTCTGGCCCAGCCAGAGTAGCTCAGCGGTAGAGCGCTAGTTTAAATAGTTTTTGAGCTTTCCGACCTATCAATCATCTCAAACTAAAAGACAAAAATCTCGATGAAACAAAGCCCACAGAAAATCACACTCAAATATCGGAACGGTATCATCTGCCCACCTCCAACCCATCCCTCCGACAACCAGTCAACAACACTCATGTTGCAAGCGGAAGTCATGAGACTCGGATACATCCTCAGCGAAAACCTGTTTCAATCCATCACCAGGCTTACCGAAGATCAAATCAACTCCCTTCTCAGGGAAATCCTTCCCATCTTGTGGGACCTCAAAGGAGCCAACAAAAATTGGCGCATGTTCTACCCCAAATTCCCCAAACAAGTCATGAAGATGTCCGAGCCTCTTCATCAACGCAATCTGCCACTACTGGAGCCGAGGAACCTGGCAACCCACC
>JAHDGN010000303.1:2020-4659 GCA_020627645.1 Akkermansiaceae bacterium | reverse complement strand
TTTTCGACTCCAAACCTTTGCACGGTCAGCATTCAAAGCATTTTTCAGGATCGACGATTTTAGATTTTTGATTGGCGTGGTTGTGGAGTTTGGAACCGCTAATCCTCGCGAATTTGGCTAATCTTTCTTGGTTTTGGACTTTTTTGGGGGATTGGAACAGTGGAAGGCTCGGAGGGTCGCACAACTCTGGTTGAGGTGGAGGGTTGTTTTGGTTGGCTTGGTGGAGGGGTTAGGGAGCTGAAATTTTGAGTTTGTCCAGGGGGGCAGTTCTCGAACCAAGAAGGGTCTAGTAGAGGATTACCCCCTCTTTCCAGTTGTGGATGGTCATAAATTGGTTTGGCATTTGAAGGTCCAAGGTTAAGCGATTTTTTGTGTCTGAAAGTCTGTTAAAGTTGGTGCGAGAGGATTCTAGTTTTTGCAATATCTCAGCAAGGGCTAGCTGCTTCAAGGAGAGTTCAATAAGTGTCTTTTTTGTTTTTTCTAAAAAAACGGTCGTGTCTTTGATTTCCTGATCGATTAGTGATTTCTGGATTTTCAAGGTAGCCATCAGGTCGGTGGAAGATTCGCGTGTGATTTTAAGTTTGAAAATTTGTCCTCCTTCGAGCGAGGCTGGCATGGCAATTTTCGATCTCTCTTGTTCAGGCATTTTATTCAAAAGGTCGAGCTGAGTTGTGATTCTTTTTTTTCGTAGCTCGAGGGATAGGAGGGTGAGTTCGAGAGATTTTTGTTTTTCGGACTCGATTTCGATTTGCGGGATTTTCTGGTAGAGTGATTTTCCAGGAAGAAGGGGTATGTTAGCTTGTTGAATCAGAATGGTTAGTTCCCTTCGTGAATCCTGAATGAGATCTGAAAGATCGATTAGCTGGCTGTCTATGATGTTGATTCGATTTTCGCTGATCATTTTGATGCGTTTTGCTCTCGATTCGTTGTGAATCTCCAAGAGTTTTTTGATTGTGTTTTTTCCGGCATCGAGATTTCCGAGGGGTTTTCGAGGTAGTTGGAGGGAGATTTCAAGTAGATTGGTGTTAGGAATTCTTGTGACATTGAGACCCTTCTTGATGGAAAAATAATCTATCTTCGATTTTTTTGCGACCTTTTGGATGAGAGAGTCGAGGGTGAGAAGTTTTATTTGAGAATTCAAAAATTGGTCCCAATCTTCGAGCAGGTTTGTGTCGTTGATCCGAACTTGGTGAAGCTCTAGGGTGGTATTGGTAAACAATATTTCTTGTTTCTCTGTCTGAGCTTTTCCCAAAATGAATGAAAAGAAGAGAAGGAATAAAATAAGTTTCATGGTGACGAAGATTTGAATGCTAAAGATTCTTTGGCAAGAGGGATTGAGGACTGGAAAGGGTTGGTATAGGGAATAGCTATGCCAAGAATATTTGAGGAGATTGCTTTGTTGTCGTCGACAGGTGCGGTTTTGGGATGGGATCAGGAGACTTATGCTCCCAGTGGGTCGGTGGGGTATCGGGCGAAGCAGTTGGCGTATTTGGAGGGGAAGATTCATGAGCTGAGGACTTCGGGGGATTTCGAGCGAGCGATTGATGAGGTGGATGAAGAGAATGCGCGTGAGCTGAGGTATGGCTTGGAGAGGGCGAGGTGCTTGCCACGAGAGCTGGTGGAGCGCTCGGCGGAGGCTTCTTCGTTGGCGAAGGCGGTGTGGAGTGAGGCGAAAGATCGGGGAGATTTTGGGAGCTTTGCTCCTCATTTGGAGGGGTTGTTGGAGATTGCGAGGGAGAAGGCGGAGTGTTGGGGGTATGAGGAGGAGGTTTACGATGCTTTGTTGGCGGGTTATGAGCGGGGAGCAAAGACGGCTGAGGTGGCGGGGGTGTTCGAGGGGATGAAGGGGGAGTTGGTGGAGGTGGCGAGGGAGGCGGTGGAGAGATCGAAGGGGGTGGATGTCAATTTGGTGATGGGGGAGGCTCCGGTGGAGGTGCAGGAGAGGTTCAATCGTGAGGTGGCGGAGTCTTTGGGGTTTGATTTTGGGATGGGGCGGATTGATACGACGGCGCATCCGTTTTGTACGACGTTGGGGCCGGAGGATGTGAGGTTGACGACGAGGTACGATGAGAGGGATTTTACGTCGTCATTTTTTGGGGTGATGCATGAGACGGGTCATGGTTTGTATGAGCAGGGGTTGAGGGGAGAGGAGTTTCATTTGCCATCGGGTCGGGCGGTGTCGTTGGGGATTCATGAGTCGCAGTCGAGGTTGTGGGAGAATCATGTGGGGAGGTCGCGTGAGTTTTGGGAGCGGTGGTATCCGCGGGCGCAGGAGTTGTTTCCGCATTTAGGAGAAGTGGGGTTGGAGGAGTTTTTGCGGGTGGTGAATCGGGCGGAGTATTCGATGGTGAGGGTGGAGGCGGATGAGGCGACTTATGATTTGCATATTTTAGTGAGGTTTGATTTGGAGCGGAGAATGTTGAGTGGGGATTTGAAGGTGGGGGAGGTTCCGGAGGCCTGGAATGCGGCTTATGAGGAGTTGTTGGGGAGGAGGCCTGGTGGTGATGGGGAGGGGTGTTTGCAGGATATTCATTGGGCGATGGGTGGGTTGGGATATTTTTCGACTTATTCGTTGGGTAATGTGAATGCGGCTCAGTTGTTTGAGGAGGCGATGAAGGATGAGGGGGTTCGAGGAGGTT
>JAHDGN010000303.1:0-2010 GCA_020627645.1 Akkermansiaceae bacterium | reverse complement strand
ATGAGGGAGAAGGTGCATGTGAGAGGGTCGAGGTTATTGCCACAGCATTTGATGCGAGAAGTTACTGGGCGGGGGACTGATTCGGGACCTTATTTGAATCATTTGCGGAAGCGATTTTTGGGATGAGGAGGGATTTGATCAAGGAGGTGTGTGAGGGAATTCGGGAGGCTCAGAAGAAGTGGGATGCTCATGAAAACGGGGCGTGTCGACGGGTGAGGGATCGGGTGATGAAAAAGTATGAAGAGCTTACGAGTTCTGAGCGGAAGGAGGTGCCGGAGGAGTTGAGGGTGTGGTTGAGGTATCGGAGTGAGAAGTATTTTGGAAAGGGGCGAAAGGGGAATGGAATGAGTTCGAAGAAATCAGGGACGGAGAGGAAGAAGTGTCGGTTGCCTCAGCATGCGGTGGCGAGTCGGGTGATTGAGAGTTTGGTGGGTCCTTTGGCTTTGCTTTCGTCGAAGAGGGGGATTTGCGGGGTTTATTTTGGGCATCGAGTTGAGAGGTCTGAGTTGTTGGGAGACAATCGACGGGACCGTTTTTTGAATCAGGCGGAGGAGGAGTTGAGGAGATATTTCGATCGGAAGTTGGAGCGATTTGAGGTGGCGTTGGATGCCCGTGGGACGAGCTTTCAGAGGTCGGTTTGGCGTGAGTTGGTGAAGATTCCGTATGGGGAGACGAGATCGTACGGGGATTTGGCGGAGAATTTGGAGAATCCTGGGGCGGTCAGAGCGGTTGGGATGGCGAATGGGGCCAATCCGATTTCGATTTTGGTGCCATGTCATCGGGTGATTGGGCGTGATGGCAAATTGACGGGTTTTGGGGGTGGTTTGGAGATTAAGAGGAGGTTGCTTTCGTTGGAAGGGGGGCAATTGTTCTAATTGTCCTCGTCTTATCGTAAGCTCAACAGTCGAAACGGTCGATTTTTTTCGGCTTTTTCGAGGTTTTATCATTTTTTTTCGACCTTCGTTGTGAGTATTTTTCATGTAAGATTCTTGTTTTCAGTGCTTTGAGTCGATATTTGGGGTGATTTGGCATGTGAAATAGTCGTTGCGTTGCGGATACAATGTGTTTACATAGTAGTCATGAAGCGTTCAAAAAATGCTTGGAGTCGGTATTCGGGATTTGCGTTAATCGCCACCATTTCAGTGCTTTTGCTGCTTACTTTGGTGGCCGTGGCCTTTTTGTCGATGTCGGCGGTGACGATGAAGACGAGTCGCTTGGATTGGGCACAAGAGGAAGCCCGTTCGAAGGCGAGATTGGGGTTGATGATTGCGATTGGAGAACTGCAGCGAGAGCTTGGTCCTGATCGTAGGGTTGCCGTTAGTGCTTCAATTTTAGACTCGAATCCTGATACGCTGGAAATTGATGGGGTCAAGAACCGTCACTGGATGGGAGTTGTTGATCCACTTTATGACGGGAAAGAGACTCCTGTCGAAGGAAGTCCGTATGTCCGAGACATGAAAAAAGGGGGATTGAGTGACCTTCGTCAGCCAGGGAGCTTCAATGTTGAGAATCGTTTGGTCAAGTATTTGGTCAGCGGGAATGGCGGAGCCAACGGGATTAACTACCTCAATGCCGTCTCTGACGATCTCGAACAAGATGATGATTCTGTGAGAATTGTTGGGGATGGGTCAGTCGGGGATGTAGATGATCATGTTTGGGTCAAAAAGGTAAGGACGGATGACTGGATTTCTAACGGACGAGGGGGCAAAAAGCTGATCACTGATGGTAGATATGCCTATTGGATTACTCCCGACAACCAGAAAGCAAACATTGGAATTCCGGACCGACATAGACACGTTCAGATTGATCACAGTACTGGCGCCGGGATCATGCGAGTCTTGCATCCCCAAGACACAGAGCCATATGCGATTGAGGGTCTTGATGAGCCCCAACCAGCAAGAGATAATCGAGTTCTCACGCCCAAGACGTTGGAGGCAGTAAGTCTCGCGAATAGGAAGGGAGTTCGCAAAAATTTTCATGCCTTGTCTGCTCTCTCCAGCAGTGTCATCT
>JAHDGN010000006.1 GCA_020627645.1 Akkermansiaceae bacterium | reverse complement strand
CGCTGCGGATTGACGGCAGGCAGTGATCAATTACCATACTTCCTTTTGAACCCACTCATCATGAGTGGGTTCAGCTGTTTTACGTCAAAACATTTCGAGCTGAGCGGGTGCTTCTTCGGTGGTCGTGCGGCGTTTTCCAAAGTAAACCTCCATTCGCTCGAATTGTTTGTCAGTGAATTGTATGAGACGCACTTCGCCGTCTGGAGGAACAATTTTGCGAACCCGCTCGAGGTGAACCGTCGCGTTTTCCTTACTGGCACAGTGGCGATAATAAACTGAATACTGCATCATGGAGAATCCATCTTCGATCAGTGATTTGCGAAAGTCGGTGTATTGGCGTCGTGCCTTTTTAGTGTCGGTGGGGAGATCAAATAAGACGAGAATCCACATGCTGCGATAGCCTGAAATGTGCATGGTTTCAGTAGGTTGGGGTTATGAGAGAATCGTCTTCCCGCACGAGGAGACGATAGAAGCTAGCAATGTAGCGCGGTAAAACGGCCATCAAGGGGCCGGTTGATTGACCGAAAGTGACCGAGTGGTTGAGGAGCTCAAGAAGTTTGCGGCGATGTTCGGTAAGAAGAATCCCGTCATTTTGACGAGGGTTCTGAGAGAGAAGAGTTTTGACAGTTCGGTCAACGAGGGGGCGGAGAGGTTCCATGACATCATCGGCCAGGCAGAAAGGGTTGTCGCGGCGGTGGTGGAAGACTCCAAGGGCAGGTTGCAGACCTGCAGAGACTAGAGCACGGGCAACAGAGGTACGAATAATGGCATATCCGTAGTTTAGAGCGGAATTGAAGAGCGATTCACTCTTTGGATCACGTTTGTCATTGTCTTGATAACGAAGGGGAAACATCGCGGGCCAATAGAGTCTGGCGGCTTGAGCTTCGTAGTTTTCTGGGTCACCAGAGCGGACGTTTTCGGCGAGGCGTTCTAGAGCAACCTTTGCAGGACCATCGACTTCTTTTTTTTGAGCGACGATTTTCGCTTTGATGATGGCTTTCCAAGCTTGCTTTCGGGCTGGTTGTCCTGCTTGAAGTTGTGCCATTAAGCGAGGGACGAGTTCGGTATGAGTGATGGTGGGGAGGAGTAGCCCAGATGGGAGGTGACGTTCATTGCAAACGATCACAACGGCACCGGATTCAAGGAGAGCATTCAGGAGCGCAGAACTGAGTGAGATCGCGGGATTTTGGAGGATGAGGACTCCGATGTCTTCGCAGGCAAAGGTGCGCTCGAGATCATTTGATTTGATGACGAGTTGTTTCTTCCGAAGGGAGAGTTGGCCCGGACGTTGGGAGATTTCGAGGGTATGTTTAATCAAAACCCCATAAGTTAGCATGGGGCAGCAAAGGAGCAAAATTCTGCGTTTCAAATTGTGAAAAATGTTTGAAAATAGCAGTAAAGCAGTATTTACTGCTATTATGAAAACGACGATTGATTTGCCCGAGGAGACTTTGCGAGCGGCGAAGATCTATGCCGCAGAAAAGGGGACGACCTTGAAAGATCTGGTGGTGCGGGGATTACGAATGGTAACGACGGATGCTGTTTCTGAAAGTGAAGAAAAAAGGAAAAAGAGACTGAGAAAGTTACTTAATCAGATGAGGGCAACGAACACTGAGCCGATGGATTTAGGATCACGCGATGAGCGCTATGACCGCTGAGTTTTTCTTGGATGCAAATATTTTGCTCTATGTTTTTTCGAATGCTGAGGAAGATGTCGAGAAGAGGAACATTTGCCAAGATCTACTTCTGAAAAGCAATGTCGGAATTTCAACTCAGGTTATTCAGGAATTCATCAACACGGCTTTACGCAAACCGAGAATTGGTATCTCAGAAGATGGGATCGATTTGATGATGCAGTATTGCTGCGATTTGCAGGTGGTTTCTGTCAGTTATGAGATCATTTTAAATGGCTTGAATTTCAGAAGAAGGTACCGCCTTTCGCATTGGGACTCGACGATTGTGGCCGCAGCTTTGGAAATGGGTTGTGGGGTCCTGTATTCGGAAGATTTGAATCACGGCCAGGTGATTGAGGGAGTGACGGTCGTAAACCCTTTTGTGAAGGAGCCGTTGCCCTAGCACCGACGGATTTCGCCATTGGGAAGGACTTCTACTTTCTGAGCATTTGGGAAATTTCTTTCGAAGGTGTTGGGTTGTGAGGTGACCTGAATACTTACTGCCTTCCCCGTTTCAGGATTCTTTTCATTGTTTTTTCGCGCGTCTTGGTGGTGAACGAATTTTGCGGTCAGTTGGGTTGCATGGACTCCCTTGAAGAGCAGGAGCTTTGGGTTGTCTGGGTTTGGCAGAAGAATGGAGTCGTTGTAGTAAAGACTCATTACAAATTCTGCTTCGGGATGTTCAGCTGGGGGTGATTTATCGACGATGGGAAGTTTCTGTTTTTTTCTTCTTGTTGCTTCGATAAGGGTGACTGGTCGAAAGTGATGTTGCCCGTTTCCTAGGGAGAAAATTGCGAGGTGGTGGGTGTTGCCGGGGATGAGGAGTTCTTTTGGTTGTCTCTTACGGAGCGGAATGGCGGTTTGGTTGGGGATAGCGAGGCGAACCTTCTTAACGGGGATGCCTGAAGGTAGGGTTATTTTTCCTAGGTCTGCATCATGGAGAGGGTTTTTCTTTTTAAGTTTGTCGGTGAGGAATTTTTTGAGTCCGAGGTCATCTACATCGTCGATCTCGCTTTGGGTGAGTCGGTCGGTGTTGGAATAAAGTTGGTCGAGTTCCTCTTTGAATGACTTTCCACCGATGTTTTCCCGGTAGAGGCATTTTTCTTTTTCGCGATATTGGATGATGGTTTTTTGGACTTGGGGGTCGCGAATTTTTTGGAGCTCTTTGTCAGTCAGAACAGAGACATTTTTCCGTCGGGTTAAGATACCCGGTGTCTCAGTGAGGCCATAGTTGGTTTCTTCGTGTAGTTTGCCAGAGACTTTGCGGTCTGCGCGGTGTGATACCCAGATGGAGTTGAGGGATCGTTCGGCGTCGGTTGCAAAGTGTTGCCAAGGAGGGGTGAGATGATCGGCGGTCGGTTTAAGCCGGTAGATGCGGACGTTTTTCCCCTCGTCGTTTGTTTTTTCCCGCCAGTCGTTTGAATACTTGAGTTCACGCGAGATTTTATGGATGAGGGCGGGTGAGCAAGCGGCGATGACGAGGGCGTCGAGGGCGTGGTGGCGGTGGTCCTCGCGGTTTTTAAGGTCGAGGAAGTCGTTTCGGAGGAGAGAATTGAGTCCCCATTGTTTGCGAAGGAAGGCGGTGTGCTTGCCTTTGGTGCAGAAGACTTGGTGATCTTTATCGACCAGGTAGGTGAGGTAGTGGCGGGCGACTTTCGTCATGTAGGCGGTGTCGGTGATGTCGCGGGCGGCAAAGTCATCGGGGAGTTTTTCAGCGAGGAGGCGCTTGCGCTTTGGGTAGGGGAGCGAGTTGGCTCGCTGGATGAGGTCTTGGAATTTTTCTGATGTTTCGCCAAGCCATTCACTCGGGAGGCGGTCATCTTTGCTTTTGTTTTCTCTGCGGAAGCAGACGACCTTGTTCATGTATGAATCATCATTGGATCTGCGGGGATAGATGTGGTCGATGTCGACTTCTCCACGTACTAATTGCTGGAAACTGATGATTTCCCCTGAGTAGATGCAGAGTTCGTTTTGTTCCTGCCATAGACGATGAAGAAGAATGGCGTCGCGGGTGGGAGCGATGCCGTTTTTTTCCAATTCGGTGGCGGCGAATTCGCGGGCTTTTTGATGTTTTTTGTTCTTCTTGGCGTATTCTTCCCTTTGTTTGGGAGACATTTTTAGATCACGGGCCATTTCGAGATGGATGCGGGTGGGTGGTCCATGTTTCGAGATGACAGCGTTGACGACTTTTCGAAGCTCGTGAAGGGATCGAAGAACGAGTGGATTGTTGACGTGGGGAAATTGTGAATCGTGAAGATCTGACCGGGGGTCGTTTAGTTGGGAAAGAAGGGGAAGTTTCTCGAGGGTTTGAGATGATGTTTCGTCGCGGCGTTGATAACCGGCGAGGTGGAGGGCGGAATTAGATGCGTCTTTTCCGAGGTAGTTGAAGCCTTTGCGAATGTGAGGGAGGAGTTTGTTGAGGGCTTTGATGGAGAAATTGCAGTAGCCAGCGGGCAGGGAGAGGCGGAGAATTTTTTCGATTTGCTCGTCGGTGAGGGTTGTGATTTGTTGAAGGAGTTCTTTCGTTTCATCATCGGTTCGCTGAATGACCTTGGTCGTACCGGGTTCGGGGAGAGTGAGGATTTCGACGATGTGGTTTTTTTGGTCTTCGGTGAGTTGTTGCCATTCGCCTGACCCGATGGCTTTGGCGAGTTTGAGTTCGGTTGGGAGCCCGCCGATATTTTCGCGTTTGTCTTGCTCTAGGTTGAATGAGATTTGAGAGAGGGCGGGTGAATCAGGGAGCTTGGCAATTTTCTTTTTGAGTGCGGACAAAGTAGGCTTTTGGGTCCCAGAGAGGTAGTTGATGGCGACTTCTCGCTCGTTGTCATTAAGCGGGCGCTCCTCTGGTTTTCCAGCGGCTGAGTTGTCGATGAGGCGGAGATTGTTCAATTCGGAGAGCATCCGGAATTCCTGAAAGCGGCGGTCGGCAAGGGGGGCGCGGAGTTCATCCTTTTCGAGTTCACATTTACCGATCGATGAAGTGGGCCAGTAAACCCGTCTTTGGAAGAAGGTGAGGTTCTCTAGACCGAATTGTTGGAGGAGGGTAAGTGATTTGTCCCGTGGGATGGGCTTGGTGACGGCGGTGGGGTTTTTTTGTGGGCCGAGGGAACCGTAGCGGAGTTCGGTTGTTAATTCTGGGTGGTGTTTTGATTGTTCTTCCCAGATGAGGGAAAATTCGTGGTGGAGCATTTCACGCTGGATGTGGCGTGCTCTGAGTCTGATAAGGTTGCCATGTGTTCCGCCATCTTGTAGTTGGATTTGGTATAGGTGATTTCCGAGGGTTTGATGGTTGGCTTGGTCGATCTTGTTCTGTAGGTCGTTGATTTCTCCGAGCATTCCTTCGAGCTTCTTTTTGTCGTCACCTTCGGCGGCGTCGATTTCTGATTTTCGGAGTGAGAGAAAGCCCCGTCTTTGGTTCAGATGGAGGATAATTCGGGCGATTTCAGGGAGGGAAATTTTCTGGGTGAGAGCAAGCGAACGGAGCTGGTAAACGTCGAGGTTTTCCCAATCCTGGAGTTCATTTGGGTCTTCTGGAATCCAGTCGAGGTCAGTGAGAATGTGGCGGATCAGTTGTTTGCGTTTGGCTCGTCGACTGATGCGGCGTCGTGCGGTGCGGGCTTTGCGGCGTTCTTGATTGAGGTGGGTGTCTTTGCCGGTCCCAAATTTGTCAATGCCTGCGGGGAAGATGCGGACACCTGAGTCGATGAAGTGGTCTTTTTCACTGAGGACGGCCCAGCCAAGTGATGAGACTCCCATGTCCAATCCGAGTGTGTATTCCATGAGCTTGACTTAATAACAAATTTGAGTATTTTTCTAGTGGTAATTGATCACTGCTTGTTGTTCTTTTCGTAGCAATAATCAGATTTAGCGGACCCTGCTCTACGGAGCATCCCGCCTTTTTTTGTTAATCGGAGAAAGTTAGAAGGTGGTTCCGATGGCGAAGTGGAAGGCGCCGCTGGGTTCGTTTTGGTCTTGAGTGAGGGATCGGCCGTATTCTAGGCGGACGGGGCCGACGGGGAGATCAATGCGGAGGCCAAGACCCGCAGCGACTTCGGTTTCTCCGTCAAGGGCTCCAGCATCAAGGAAGGCGACGCCGCGAACGGGGCCGTAGATGGTGTGGACGTATTCGGCATTGGCGATCCACCAGTTGGTTCCGCCGAGAGGAAGGTCGTTGAAGGTAGGGCCCATTTCTCGGTCGGGGAAGGATCGGACAGAATTGGCTCCTCCGAGAAATTTACGAGTATCGATGGGGAGCTTCATCTTGTTGCTCGAGGGGACGATGAGTCCTCCTCGAAGGTTGAGGGCGTAGGATGATTTTTCGTTGATGGTTTGGTAGTAGCTGAGTTGAGCATCGGTTTCTAGGAATGCGATCTCTCCGGTGAATCCGATCGAGTTGTCGAATCGAGCGAACCATCCGTCTGAGGGGAGGACGGGATCGTTTCGACGATCGTATTTTTGGTTAAAGTGGATGCGGGTCAGGAAGTAGTTGGGGTCGCCGATGAGGGTGGGTGGAAGGGTGCTGTCGACTGAGGTGTAGGAGAAGTGGGCACCGAGGTTGGCAAAATAGTGTTTTCCCCATTGCCAAGAGAGTTGGGATGAGATTCCGGATTCAATTTTGTCATACGAATCGAACTCGCGTGTGATGAGGTAGGCTCGATTGTGGAGGCGAAGGTCGCGGTTGAAGAGAAAGGGGTCGGTGAGGGTGACGGCGCCTAGGAGGCCTCGGGTGGTGTATTCGAGGCCGGCGGTGAAGTTGTAGAGTTGTCCGAAGAGGTTGTTGTCGTGGTAGCGGCTTCCGATGACAACCCCTTGTTCGGAGTCTGCTCCGAGGGCGATGGATTGTCCGCGAGCTTTACCTTCGGTGAAGTGAAGGGTGAGGTCTAAGAGTGGTTGGTTGAAGTCGGGTTCGTTGAGACGAATGGAATTGAAGGCTCCGGTAGCGAGGAGCTTTTTGATTTGGGAGTTGATTTGATCTTGGTCGAAATTGCGTTGGAGCATTTTTTGGAATCGACCTTGGATGCGTTTGGGGTTGGTTTTTTTTAGTCCGGTGATTTTGAGTGAGCGGTTGGTGAATCGTTGTCCTGGGGTGACTTGAAAGGTGATTGCAAGTTGGTCAGGAGAGAGGTCACGGATGAGGTCGAGATTTAGGTTGGGGTATCCTAGTTTTTGGTAGGAGGATTTGATGGTGTTTCGGACGGCGAGGATGAGTTCGGCGGTGGCTGGTTGGTTGGCCGCTTGATCTAGAGTTTCAATTAATTTGGCGGATGGGGGAACTGGAGTGTTAAGTCCGGGGGAGGCGAGGGTGAGGAGTTTGCCTGTTTCGATGTGAAGAAGGTAGGGGATTTTTTTATTGGCTTGGATGGGGAGGCGGGTGGCGTGAGTGGTGGCGTGCCAGTATCCTTTCGAGTGGAGGAGGGTGGTGACACGTTCGGTGGCTTCGGGAACGGCGGTGGCGATGAAGGCTCGTTTTCCTTCGGTTTCGGGGAATGGGGCTTGAAATTGTTCGATGATTTCCTTGTGGAGGTTTGTTGGAGCGCCGTCGATGGCCGGGATGTCGAGGAATTGAGGGGGGCCTTCGTTGACGGTGAGGACGATGGTTTGTTGGTTGAGGGTCCAAGTGACTTCGGCTTCGGGGAGGCCGTGGTCTCGGAGGTAGTCTTCGATGAGGAAGGCGGCATCGTCGGCACGAAAGGTGGTGGCGGGACGTTTTTTGATATAGTCGAGTCTTCCGGCGATGGATTCGGTGAGGTCTTTTTTGGAGAATGAGCGAAGCCCGAGGATGCGGAGTTTGGCCGCGGGGAGAGTTGCGGTGAGGGTGAGTAGGATGATGGAGATGAGGCGGAGCATTGGGGGATTAACGGAAGCGAATTGAGAAGATGAGGAGGGCTCGGGACTCGCCTTCTTCGTCGATCTGGGTGGTGAAGTCCCATTTGTCGTTGAGTTGGAGGGAGGCTGATGAATAGCGACGTCCGGTGAATTGGTTGATGTCGCCGAGTGAGAGTTCGATACGTTCTGAGTATTTGAGGGCTTTTTGGGCAACGGATTTGGTTTTGCCACGATTGCGTCGACGGAGGACTTCGATGCTGAAGGGCTTTTTGCGACGCGACTTGTGATTCTTCGAGTTGTTCGGAGGCGGATCCGGTGGCGAGGAGGAGGAGGATTTCGTTTTCTGGGAGCGGAGGGTTGGAGGTGAGGAGGAGTTTGGGGTCTTGGGCTTTTCCGGAGAGGTAGACTTCGATTTCATGTTCACCTACTTTGGAGGTTCCTCGAATATTCAAGGTGGGGTTGTCGATGGCTTCGGGTCGGAGGGTGACTGTTCCGGAGGTGACGTTGAGGTCGCTGAAGGGGAGGTCAGCGGAGAGGTTTTTGGAGGTGAAGGTTCCGGTAGTTTTGGGTTTTCCGATGGTTCCAAAGAGTCGGCCGGAGCCGGAGACTTGTCCGCGGATTAGGTTGCCGCGAATGAGGACGGGATCGAGGGTGGCTACGTTGATATTGAGTTTCCAGTTGTTGAAGGAATTTGCAGGATCGTTCGAGTCACTGTTGGCGGTGTTTTTTCGGGGTTTGAATTTTGGGAGATTGGGTTTGGGGATATCGGTGGTACGAGGGACACCCAGGGGGAGGATTTCGACATCACGATAGTAGAGTGATTCGACGATTTGAAGAGACCCGGTGATGGTAGCGTTTTCCCAAGTTCCTCTAAGGTTCAGGTTGGGGTGGCCACGGAAGGTGTAATCTTTATTTCGATGTAGGAGGAGGTGTTTCCCGTTGAGGTTGATGTCAAATAGTGGTGAGGGTTGAGAGAGGTCGATGGAACCCGTCAGGGTAGCATTTCCTCCGGAGGCTCCGATTGGTGAGGGGTCGATGATCATTTTTTGATCGTAAGCGGTGAGGTTGATGGTGGTGTTTCGGAAAGATTCGATCGGTGAACCAGTGAGCCGCATGGAGTTGATGTTGAGTTTGGCGTTGGCGAGGTATTTCGGTTTGGCCAGAGTGCCGGTGAGGTTGAGATCGAGTTGGAGGGAGCCGTCGATTTTTTTGATTTGAGGAATGAATGGTTGGAAGCGGCGAAGGCCGAGGTTGGGGGATTTGGCTCTCAGTCTAATGGGGGTATTGGCGGCGTTTGAGGTGCGGTTAATCCAGGCTTTGGGGAGGAAGGGTAGATTTCCATCAAACTGGAGGAGGGGACCTCCGGGTTCGTCGGCGGTGCCGGTGATGAGGAGTTGTTTGTTTCGAGTGCTGAATCGGAGATCTAGGTCTGCGGGTGGGAGGTCGGGTTGGGTGTTTGTTTGGAAGTTGTCGAGGGTGAGGTAGCCGTCGAGTTGGGGAGAAGCGAAGGAGCCGGTGAGATTGATGTCAGCTTCGACGATGCCGCGGAGGTGATCGGGGAGGGGAAAGAAGGCGGAGAGCTTTTTGAAATTGAGTGGGAGAGATGCGACGTTGAAGGAGATGGGAGAGGTGTTTTTGAAGAGATCTTCGGTTGATTTGGTTTTGAGAGGGAGAGGGATGGTGCCTGCCGCTGACAGAAGTGGGGCGTTTTCTTCGGTGAGGGTGAGAGAGTAGACTTCTAGGAGATCGTTTTCCCAGGTGAGGGTGGTGTTGAGTTCGCCTTCGGGCGAGGTGAGAGTGAGGTTGTCAGCGGTGATGTGTCCGGGCCATTCCCAGGCGATTTGACCGGCGATGTTGGCATCGGGGAGTCCTTTTTGGTTGAGTTTGAGGCGTTTCATGTTGAGGCGCCCTCGGTGTTTTTTTGAGGTGAGATTTCCGGATCCGGCTAGGCTGATTGAAAGTGGGCCCCGGAGTCGAGGGTCAAGTTTGGAGCCGTCGGGGATGTTCGAGGTGGCGGTCGCTTGGTAGGTGTTGTTTTTGAGATGGTATTGGCCGTTGAGCTGGATGCCTTTCAGTGTTTTGGCCAGGACGTGGGCGGTGTGGGAAAAGTAGTCAACGTGGCCATTGATTTCGGGAAGGCCTGGTTCCTTGAGGTTGAAGGCTAAATTGGCGGTGGAGTGGGTGAGTTCTTTTTTGGGGGTGATGGTTCCGTGGAGATCGAGTCGATTGTCGAGTGAGGCGGTGATGTTCGCGGGTTTGTCCCAGGGGGAGAGGAGATTTTTGGAGGATAAGATGATGGAGGCGGCTGAGAGTTTGTGGTTCTGGTATTGGAGGTCTTTTGCATTGATCTGTGCTCTACCTTTTTGGGTGTCGATGTGGAGTTTTGTGATGGTTGCGTTGGCGTCGAGAGAGGGGTGAACAATGCGGGTGATGGAGCGGAGAGGAACATTGGGTGATTGGAGTTGAAGGCGATGATTTTTGGAGAAGTTGGTGAAGAAAGAGAAGTTGGATTGATCGATGCGCAGGTCGGCGGTGAGGTTTTGTTCGGGAAGGAAGACAAGGTTGGTGATGGCTAGGTCTGGCCTGAGAGAGATCTTATCGAGGCTGATGCGGTCGGAAGTCCAAGTGATGGTCGTGTTTGGATTTTGGAGTGGGCGTTGAAGGTGGTCGGTGGTGTGGAGGTTTTGGAGGAGATAGGTGTCGGTGTGCTCTATGTGAGTGAGTGATTCGATTTTGAAGGTGCGTTGATTTGGAATTTCTAGTTGGAGGTGGTTGAGTTGAATGCGGGTTGGTTTGAGGAAGGCTCGAATTTTTTCTAGTGATTCAGTGAGGGGAGAGCGATTGCCCGCCTCGGGTTTTCGGGGTGGATCCGAGGGGGCATTGGGATCGAAAGTGACGTGAAGTTTTTGGATTGAGATGAGTTCGGGCTGTTTTTTGAGGAGTGATGATGGGGTCCAGGAGACTTTGATTTCGTCTGACTGGATTGATTGAATTTGGTTGAGGCTGGTGAGCTTGAGGTCTCGGATGGTGAATCCATGGGTGAGGGTGCCCGCAATGTGGTAGCTGCCGGTGAGGTTTTGCTTTGTGAGTTGATCGCGGAGGACGTGGTCTAGGACGAGGGAGGCTCCCTTTTGGTTAAACCAAATCAGAGCGGAAATGAATAACGCCAGATAGAGGAGTCGCCGCAGGATTTTCCACTTTCGGCGGGGCCGAGGTGGTTTTTGCGGTTGTTCTTTTTCGGACGGCATTTCGTGGTGGTCTGTTCCGGATTGGACGGAATCAGAGCTCATTTGATTTGATTTCTCAGTTTTTAGGAGAAATTGAGGTTTGCGAGAGTTTGGTTTGTTGGTCTTTGGTGGGGAGGTATTTCATGGTGGAAGAATACTAATATGTCTTGATGATAAAAAAAAGCTGGGAAATTTGTGGGAATAATGGTGCAGGTGGGGGCTCTGACGAGATAGTGTGACTGTGATGGATGAATTTGAGGATTTGGTGAACCAGTATTATCAGGCTTTGTATCGCTTTGCGTTGTCGCTGGCGAAGAATCCTGATCATGCTTCGGATTTGGTTCAGCAGACGTTCGTGATTTGGGCGAAAAAGGGGCATCAGCTGATTGACCGGTCGAAGGCGAAGACTTGGTTGTTTACGACTTTGTATCGGGAGCATTTGTCGATTGCCCGCCGTTCGAAGAAGTATCGGGAGCATGAGATTGGTGATGTGGAGCACGAGTTGCCTCGTGATGAGGAGGAGAGCGGAAGGAAGATGGATGCTCAGCGGGCGGTGACTTTATTGTCGGAGTTAGATGAGGTTTTTCGGGCGCCGCTGACGCTATTTTATCTTCAGCAGCATTCTTATAAAGAGATAGCGGAGGTTTTGGATGTCCCGATGGGAACAGTGATGTCGAGGATTTCGAGAGGGAAGGAACAGTTACGTAAAAAGATGATGGCGGAGCCAGCAAGTGCTCCTAAGAAGATTGTGGATTTTCAACCTGAAGTGATGAGAGGGACCAATGGATAAGGAAAGAGCTAAATTTATTTTGGGAAGCTATCGCCCTGAAGGGCAGGATGCGGATGAGCCAGCGTTTGCTGAGGCATTGGCTTTGGTTGCGAAGGATCGTGAGTTGGGTGAATGGTTGGCTGGTGAGAGGGCTCGAGATGCGGAATTTGCGCAGCTGTTGGCCCGGGTTGAGATTCCTGAGGATTTACGGGAAACGATTTTTGTGGTGTTGGATGGGGCGGAGGAAGTGCCTGCTGAGTTTGATTCCGATTTTGTTGGTGCCTTGGCTGGAGTGAGAGCTCCGGAGGGGTTGAAGGAAGATATTTTGAGTGCGATGGAGGTAGAAATGAAGGTTGAAGAGATGCCAAGGGGGAAAAGGAAGCGTGGTTTCTTGGGGTACTTGGCTTGGGGGAGTTCGATTGCTGCGGTGTTGGCGATGATGTTGGGAGTGGTGGTTTTCTTTGCGGGAGCTGGAGGTCGGGCGTTGGCTGGAACGACAACCCAGGAAATACATTTGTCTGCGATTGATATGTTGAAATCGCCGTTTTTCTCTTTGGATTTGCAGAATGATCGGCAGGCGGCGTTGTATGAGTGGTTGAAGGGAAGGAATTTGCCGAGTCCCGAGAGTTTGCCGAAGGGATTGCAGGGGGTAAAGGGGGTTGGTTGCAGGCTATTAGAGATTGGAGAAGAAAAGAAGAGGGCGTCTTTGGTCTGTTATCGGAAGAATGGAAAGGTGGTGCATTTGGTGATGATGGAAAGGGAGGATGTCGAGGAAGAGGAGTTGAAGCAGTTAAAGGATGCGGTGACGGAGTGTCGAGGGTGTGAAAAAAATGATGGTTGGGCGGTGACAAAGTGGTCGGATGCCGAGCATGTGTATTTGTTGCTGAGTAAGATGAGTCAGGAGGAGTTGGCTGGGGTGTTTTAGGACGTGTTTGGTTTGTCAGTGTTGGTGAGGGCCGGGGAAATTTTTTTCTCTGAACGAGGAGGCGGAGGAGTTGTAAAGGAGTCGGGCCTTTTTGTTGTAGCGGGGTTTGGCTTGCTGGCTGGAGGAGTCGGTTTTCCAGAATTTTTGCCACTGAGTTAGCGAGGTGAGGTTTTGGTCGTGTTGTTCCATGCGAAATCCTCTTTTGGCAAGTGAGAGAAAAGAGAGGGAAGTGGCAAAGGTGTTATTGTTTCCTGACCAGGTGATGGTGTTTGAGATGTTGTTGAGTTCGCCTGCAGGGACCCAGAGGAAGGCTTGGTTTGTTTCGAGATAGGAATTGTGAGCTGAGATTTTTGTGTTTTTGTTGTTCCGGTTGGCCATGGCAAGGGAGGTGGTGATGGCGGTGCAGTGGTCTAGTTCCATGATTTGACCTCCTTCGCTGGAGGCTTTGAGAAGGCTAGTGGTGATGAGGAGTGATTTTTTGAGTTTTAGAGAGGATCCGGAAGGGGCTCGGAAAAGTGGTGACCGCATGGCAAAGAGTTGGCAATCGGTGAGTTGGCAGTTTATCGGAGAATGAGCGAGGATGAGTGCCAATTGGTTGCCGGGTTTGGTGCCATGGCCGCGGTGTTCGATTCGGCAGTTGATAAAGTTGAGATTTTGGCCGGAAGTGACGATGCCGTGTTCGAGAGGGGAGTCGGGGGATGGATTGAGTCGAATTGTTAGGTTTTTGAAGGTGAGATTTTTGGTTGTTGTGATGAAGGGGGGGCGATCGGGTTTGAAGTCGAGGATAGTGTTAGGTTGGTTGGCGGTGATGGTGAGTTCGTGACTGAGATTCAGACTCGGAAGAGTGTGGATGCCACTCTTCTCAATGATGATGTTGGTTTGATTGGATGTTATATGTTGGAATAAGTCGAAGTCGGACGGGGGTGTTTGAGCTCTTTTGTTGTTCAGGAAGTGTAGGGAGAGGAAGGAAATTAGGGAGAGGGTTATGACTGCGGCCAAAATTTTGAGGAGGCCGGTTTTTTGAATGAACGTTGGTTTTGGTCTTTGATTTGGTTGAAGTTGGGATGCGATCGTTTTAGCGTTGGCTGGCCGCTCTTTGGGGTTTTTGGATAGGAGAGAGAGGATGAGTTGATTGAGAGATGAATCTGTTGTTTTTGGGTTTGGTGGAGAGTCGGTGGCAACTTTTTTTAGGAGGCTGGTCAGTGAGTTGGCGGCAAAGGGAGGGTTGCCTGTGGCCAGAGCATAGAGGGTGGATCCAAGGGCGTAAAAATCGGCGGCTGGGGTTAGGTTGGGTGAGTCATCGATTTGTTCTGGAGCTAGGAATTCGGGAGTTCCCACAATGGTTCCGTTGAGAGTTAGATTTGATGGTGAGTTAAGGGTGTGGGAGAGTCCGAAGTCCATGATGATGGCTCGGTTTGCTTTTTGGTCGTAAAAGATATTTGAGGGTTTGATGTCGCGATGGATGATGCCGGCGTCGTGAGCATGTTGAAGTCCGTGGGTGATATCGAGGGCAATGGGGTGGATTTCGTTTGCGGAGAGTGGTCCGTCTCGATCGATTTTTTGTTGGAGAGTTTCGCCGTGAAGGAGAGGTGAGCAGAGGGAGGGGAGTGGAGTGTCTTCGTGGACTGCGAAGAGCGGCATTAGGTTTTCGTGTTGTAGGGCGGCGGCGGCCCGGCCTTCACGGAGGAAGCGTTGGCGAGAGTCGGGTAAGTTTGCGAGTTCAGGAGCAAGAATCTTGACAGCTATGTGACGTCCGAGTTGTGGGTCAAATGCTTGGTAGACGGTTCCTGAGGCGCCGCGCCCGAGAACTTTTTCGAGGGTATAAGGGCCGAAGGTAGCGGGGAGGTTTTCTTCAGGGATGGGAGAGGTTCGTTTGGCGATCAGGCGGTCTGATAGTCCGTCTGGAGGAATAAAGGATTCTCCGGTTATGCGGGCCGCTTGAATAAAAGGAGCTAGTTCGGCAATGGGGTCGGATTCGGGCATTGGTTGGTGAGCAAACTACTAGGGTGTTGAGAGTCGAAAAAATCGTGGAGATGAATTTTCGATGGGGATTGAGTATATGGATTGATTTGGGGTGATGGCGAGTCGGGAAGCCCAAGCGTGCAAATTTATTGATTCTTCAAGAATGAGGTTGCTGGTTGGGGGAGGGGATAGCGTGAGTAGAATACTGGATCCAAGATTTTGAATGGTGAGAGAAGGTAGGCTTGATGCTGTAAACGACCCTTCGAAGGCGCCAAGGTCAACGGTGCCACTGATGCGTAGTTTCTTGGCAAGGTCGAGGTGCTCGGTGACAAATGTGTTGGATCCAGCGTCGAGGGCTGGCGAATCTGGGTGTAGACGAAAGTCGTTGTTGGTAGGGTCGGTGAAGATTTGATTAGGGGTGGAGAGGGTGCCATCGAGGTTGTTGAGTCCTGGAAGGTTTTCGTTCTCAATCAGGGTATGCGATATGGTTGGGGAAGGATGTGAGACTTGAGGGGAAAAGTCGTTGGTGTCCCAGATTATTGTGTTGGTAATCGTGAGAGTACCAGGAGTTGAGTGAGTGTTCGCAATAGCGGTGCGGTCATGCCCATAAAAAGTGGTGTTTGAGATTAGGCAGGGTTTGTCTGTGTCCATGCGGATGACCGGAGCTGGTGAGCTTTGGTCGGGAGTCTCCAAGAATAGGGAGGATCTGATATTCAGGGACGCGTTTGAAAATAGAGCGATGGCGGAAGGGAGCCCATTGGGAGCGATGTTGATTCTTTTGAAGCATGTGCGCGTTAGATTCACGGTGGCGTCGCTGGATGATGAAATGATAGGGTTTTCGGTATCGCTCATGGTGACGCAATCGGCATTGAAAACTGATTCGGTCGCGACAAAAATTCCACGTGAGGCGCAGTGGGTGATGGTTGAATTGCTGATATTTAGAGTGCTTGAGTTGGTGAGAGAGATGCCGGCTTTGAATCCTCCGAGGATGTGGCAATTCGTGACGGTGGCGGAAGCTCGAAAGAGGGCGAGATTGGTTCGGGCGGAGGTGAGAAAGAATCCATCGAGATGGATGTTCTCAGCACCGGAACCTATCGAGATCAAGGTTCTGGAGTTGGTCCCTTGGATGTGGGTGAGATTTTCTGGGAGGTCGTTGGAATTGGGATCAAGATCGTTTTGTTCGAGATCACCCGACAGGATGGTTGGGTGAATGATGGGGTTTCTTTCATTGGCTGAGGTTTCGTTTCCGATGAAGCCTCCAAGAAGGGTGGTGTTGGATTGAAGAGGGAATTCAGAGAATTCATCGTTGTTGCTCGAAGATTGTCCTTCGTCGGGGTAGTAGGTGCCCGATGCGACCCAGATTTCGGTTCCACCTTGGCTGGAGATTGCTTGTGATAAGGCGTCGGTGAGTGTGGTAAAGGCGTTTTCCCAGGAGGAACCGTCGTTGTTGCCGGTGGCTGCCTGATTGACGTAGAAGTCGGGCGCTGCGGTGAGAGGAAGAGTCAGGATGAAGATGATGAGGAGTTTCATGATACAAAATTTCATTTGGCCTCCTCCGGTGGATTGTCCTGCGGAGAGGGTCCGAAGGAGGCCAGATTTTGAGGTTTGTTATTGAGGGCAGACGAGACGGTAGAATTGCCTTTTGGGAAGTTGGCGAAGGTCTGTGTAGGTGACAAAATTTCCAGTTCCCTGAATGGTTGAGAGGCGAGTGAAAGTGACGTTGTCTCGTGAGGTTTCGATGACATAGATTCGGCCAGCTACGGTTTGGAACCGAAGAGTGGGGCGCATCTGAATGGCGAGGTTGCAGCCTTGATCAACGATCGCGAGGCCGATGTTGTCGAGGGCGTCTTTGTCGTTGGAGGTCCCACCAGAATTATTGAACATCTCCATTTTTACTTCGAATTTGGTGACGTTCCTAAGGAGTTGAGACCAGTTGGTTCCTTCTGACAGAGTCCAAGCTGATTCGCGGATTGGGACGCGCATGCTACGCCAGGGTGTGGCGCCCGTGGGGGTAGGGCCATACCATGTGGCCTGTGCCCCGTTAGGGCCGGAGATGCGGACTTGATAGCCATATGACTCAAGGACACCAGTTCCGGGATCGAAGACCTTGTGATCGAAAAAAACTGCGCCTCTTTCATTCAGTGCAGTCCAGTCGCCAAGAAATTTGGCTGGAGCGATGGCCCAGTTTCCATCAGATCCGACATCTTCTAGTCCGATGCATCCATCAGGATTTCCGGCTTGAGGATAGTGTTGAAACGCAGTTGAGGAAGAAACCCATCCGTCGGCATCGCCATCGAAGGTCGAGTAGACAGGAAGTTGTATTGGATCTGCCTTTGTGAGGGCGATAGTGAGGGCGAATAGTGAAGTTATTTTTTTCATATTTCGTTGGTCTTCACAAGGGGCATACCAACGAGAGGAGAGACTTTGACAAACGGGGGGGATTTTTTTGATTTTTTTAGATGACCGATTCGTCAATCTCTCGGATTGCGTTGCGGATTCGGGCAGCTACGCGGGATTTCTTTTGGTAGGTGTTTGCGGTAGAGAGGGCAAGGTCTTGAGCGACAGACTCAATGGGCTCCATATTTACGGCAGTGCGCCAGAAGGCTTCCCAAGAAGAAGGATCAATTTCTTTTTCGACTTGCTGACAAGCGTGTGAAAAAAGCTCTTTAAAGTAGAATTGGTCCCAATCGCGGGTGTCTGCTTCCTCGATGAGTTGGTCGGTAGGAATGTCGGTCCGTTTTGACTTGTTGAGGTGGTTATTGAGTTTGGAGCGTGTGACGGTGAATAGCCAGTTGCGGAATGTGCCGATGGATTTGTCGAGTTGGAATTCGGGGAGGGCTTTGGCAAGGGCGCGGAAGACTTCTTGAGTGACGTCTTCGGAGTCGACTGGCGATATGCCTCTTTTTCGGAGAAATCCGAATATGACTGGGGTGTAGATGTTCACGAATTCTGCCCACGAATTTGTGTCGTCGGTATTACGCACGCGTTTGATGAGACTGAGGCGTGTTTGGAAGTCGGGCATTGGAGAAACGCTGATTGATTTCAAACAATAGGTGATCTTCCCCGATATTTCTTAGGGTGTGTGGTTTAGCTAGTCTGGACGTGGGATTTCGAATTGGTCGTTGGTTTTGGTATACCAATCTGGTGAGGACATTCGGCCGATGGGGAAGTAGGTGCCTTCTTGGAGGTAGCCTTTTTCGTTCATGATGCCTTCGCGGACATGAACGAGATGAACAATCCCTAGGACAAGGCGGTTGCTACCGATTTCGATCGTGGAGTGCTCAGTGCACTCGAGAGCGACGGGAGTGTCGGCGATGCGGGGGACGTTGATTTTTTCGGATGGAATGGTTTCGATGTTGTTGATCTCAAGCTCGTTTTCGCCGTGGGGAAGAGTTGCGGAGGTGTTGACCATGACCTGCCCGAGTGGTTCATCGAGAAGGTGGATGACGAATTCGCGGGTTTGGCGAATATTTTTAGCGGTATCCTTTGGGGTGTCTGGGGCTTTGTTTCCTGGGGCGAAGGCGACTAGGGGTGGGTTGGCTCCGAAGACGTTGAAGAAAGAGTAAGGGGCTGCATTGGGTTTGCCATTGCGGTCGACGGTGGTGACCCAAGCAATGGGTCGAGGCATGACGAGGGAAGCGAGGATTTTGTATCGGTCACTTGGTGGGAGAGATTCTAGGTCGAAAGTCATGTGGTGAGGATGAAGAGGGGGGGGGAGGAGTGCAACTGAGGAATGATCGATTAAATAGAAGGGCTGAGGTTTTTTTACCGCAGAGACACAGAGGTCACAGAGTGACGCAGAGAAGTGACGCAGAGAAGTGATGGAGAGAAGTGATGGAGAGAGGATGATGGAGAGAGGATGATGGAAGGAGGTGGAGGATGCTTTTTTAACGACTCAATCAATTTCAGTTTCTCCCTGAGCGATGTTTACAATCTCTTCAGGGACGCTGCTCCAGAAACTGGTCTTTCGTGGGTTGTTGGCGTGTATTTTTCGCAGATATTCTGGGTGGCTGAGGTGATTTTCCCAGTTTGAGATTTCGGAAGCAGCCGCGTGCATCAAAGAAAGATACTTTGCGCCATGGGGATAGGCCTTCGTGCTGGCACGATCTAGGATGGAGTTAGTCAGTGCACGCCAGATCAGTGAGGCTGCTAGCAGATAACCCTTCGAGCTGAAACTAGAGGCGAGTTGGGGTAGGGAATAGTAGTCATCACCGTTCAGTTGCTGGTGGCGCGTGATCAGGTAGTCGTTGGCGATGAGGTGGGCATCACTTTCGAGCAGGAAAGTGAGATCCGCTGAACAAAAGTTCAGCGCTGCGATGATTCTTTCGTAGGCTTGTCTTTTGAGGCCTTCCGTCTGTGCTTTTGTCGAAATTTCAGCGACCTTTTGAAGGGCTCCCGTGGAAGGGGATCTGAGGAAAGCTTGGGATAGGATTTCCACGGCCTTTTGTGGCTTTTTTAGTTCGAGGAAGGAGGTGACGGCAATTTCTTCGAGATGATGGCGATGGTGTGAGGGGACGAGAGCAAAGAACTCGTTGAGTCGTTCGGCGAGGTCTTGGTGTCGATTTGCGGCTTGATAAACCTTTGCGAGGTCGACGAGATGAGCAAGGTAGTAATGGTCGCTCGATTTCTTGATCTCAACTTCAAATTGCTCAGGATTGGCAAGTTGTGCGGTGAGTTCTCGACAAAGCCAGGACGCGTTTCTTTGGTCTGTGTGGTTTTGAAACTGCTGGAGGATTTTGCTGATGCTTTGAGGCGTTAGGAATTCGTTGGCATAATCCACTAGGCTATCACGGACTCCGTAATTGTTTTCTGTGTGTAATTCATTGAAGACTTTGATGAGGTAGGCTTGGTCGTCGATTTTAGAAGCTACTTTTGCGAAGAGTGGGGTCGCAACATATTCGAAGACGTAACCCATTGCCCCGTGCGAATCGTCCGCCATTTCCATGAGTTTCGAGTCGGATTGAAAAAAGCTTACAAGAGCGCCTATGATATCTTTACTAGGAATGCCTGGCTTCTTGAGTAGGTCAAAAAGGGATTCAAGTTCGTTTGCAAAGGAACGGACCTCGGCAAAACGGTGATAAAATTTTTTGCGACGTTTGATTCCTGAAAGTTTTCGTTTGAAGGTCGCAGTAGCTTCAGTGGGTGGGGTGATCAATGTCTCGACGATGTTCTGAGCGTCCTGAGAATATTCAGCGAGATCGATGAGAGCTTTAGCGAGGGTTTTTGCTGGAATTGATGGAAGTAGAGCCTCGGCTTTGGTTCGAAGTGACGGTTTCATCGTCGGTAGGGTTATCCTTTAGCTTTGGAGGAAAAACGTTCGGTTATACCTCTTAGGGTGTAATTTTGTGAAATTTTATTATGGGGAATTAGGCAGTAGGTCCATGGTTTCCCACCGTGTTTGGTGGTGTGGGAAGAAGCGTGCTTGCACCATTTTTCAGCAGCCTCCTTTTTTGCAAGGACGATTGGGTCGTTCAGCATATTGCTGGCTTTGGGTTCAAGCATGTAGATCGCGTCTTCGGTTTCAGCGATGAAGTCGGGTTGGTATTCGGGGTGGTCGGAGCCAGATTTGTAGAAGATTTGGAATTGGCCTTTGGCCGGTTTGAACCATTTCTCGGCTTCACGCTCGAGGATGACGGATAGGATTCGTTCGCCTTCGGCGTCAAACTTTTGAACCGGGTAGAGGCATTTCTTGAAGCCACCAAAGAGGTATTTCGACATGTTGCTTTTGTCCTTTGGAAAAATTTTGAAGTCGAGTGGATCTTCGGTTGCGGAGGCGGTGTAGGCACTGGGTTTGAGTTCGGTGAAGCCTTTTAAATCTTTGTGGGCAACTATTAGGGAATTCCTAATAGTTGGATGTGGTTCCGATCGTGAAGATACGTGGAGGGTTTTCATGAAATCATCTCAACAAGCGTTTTGATGTAGTGGTCGGGATCGTCCTTTTGGAAGAGGATGTGATGCTTGTGGTAGTCGGCCAAGGTGGCTGCGCTATCGGATCCATCTGGCTTCGACCAGCGAAGCTCATGTTGATGGGTGTTGGAGATGATGAATGAATTCAAGGTGAGCTTGTCATCCTTCAACTGCGTCTTGTGCAGGGTCTGCAAGGTCTCGTGGAAGCGAATCTTCGGATTGCGGAATTGGTCGGATATTCGGCCAAGGCCTTTCGGGTCGAGGAAGGTGACACGCTGGTGTCCATCGTCGCTAATGATCCAGAGAAGGAAATCAGGATAGAAACCGGCATCTTCGAAGAAGCCAATGCCTTTGCCTTTACTCTGATTGCGGAGGAGGTAGAGCTCGTGTTCTTTAAGGAATTCTCTTGCGTCTGAGGACTCACAGAAGCGCTTCATATCCATCACAAAGGCCTTCTCACCATCGTTGAGATGGACTGGGCTGATTTTGATGACTGGTTCGACCCCTCGATCTGGTCTGCGGAGTGAGATGAGGGGGTGGTAGAGGTGCTTGTCGAAACCGAAGATGTCAATTTGAGCGAAATCGAGCACGGCCTTCTTCTTGGCGGTGAGCTCGTCTCGGATTCTTTCCAACTCTCGAATCAATGTCACCTCAGAGCGTTTCACCTTCGCACGGTATTCAGTGACGAAATTTGGATCGGATTCTTTGAGGGTTTGCACCTCCATATAGGGAGCGTCGTGATTGCGTTTGTGATGGTAGTAGAATTTTTCTAGGTAGCCTTTTAGCAAACTTGTCACGATCTCTTGCCACAAGCGTGTCTTGGCGAAGCTCTGAAACTCCATCTGGTTCTCGGGAATGAGAAGCACATACCACCAGGATTCCTTCGCTAAATCCTTCAGAATATCTGGGGTGAAGAGGATATTATAGAGAGCCTTTTGGCGCTTGAAGGCTTCCAGTTCGAAATAGACCTCATCCCAATTCACAAAGGCCAGATGCTTCTCTGCGAGCGTCGCTTCGTTGGGGAGAGCAATACCACTGCTTCCGTTGGAGCGTCTGGTCTGCTGGGATTCTAGTCGGGGATACCAGTCAGCCACGACCTTGGTGTTGAGTTCAGTCTCCAAGGACGTCAGCCAGAGTTTGTTCTCTCGTTTGAATTCCGGGGAGTCCTCCTTTTTGCGGATGATCTTGAGATCCTTTCGTGCCAGGTTTGCGATGGTGGGGAGAATGATCGTTTCCGGTCGTTCATCTTCACCCAGTCCTTCTTCTTCAAGGTATTCCTCGAATTCCTTCATGTAGTCACTGCGGACACCGAAAATATTCAGGATTTCTAGCAGCTCGATATGTTCAGGATGGCTGAGAGTTTGACCCTCATCATCTCGATAGAAGAGGGAATCCAGCTCTCGTGAACGTTTCAGGGTGAAGTTGTAGCCCTTCAAGCGGACTCCTCGACCGAAAAGCTGGATGATTTCAGAGCCTTCCTTTTTCCCGATGTTCATGAAGCCCATTGTGCTCACCCGCCAAGAGCTCCAACCCTCGGTGAATTTCTTCGAGCCCATGAGAAGCCGAATTGAGGAATCTGGCTTGTTGATGTCGTTGAAGAGGGAATGGGAGAATGGCTGCTGATCGATCGTGATTCGATCCAAGTCTTCTTTTTCTTCTTCGAGGAGATCACAGAGTTTTTTGGACTCACCCACATTCACCACACCGAAGAACTCGTTTGTTGCGCCCACCCGGAGACCGATCTCGCCGTCTGAGCCGGTGAGGTGGACCACATGCAGGCCGCCACCGGCGGGCGCTTGAAAGAGTGTTGTCAGGATATCGCCAAAGAGTTTCTCAGCCCCGGTTTTGTCCGGCGAGTATTCCGAGGAAATGAAAGGGTAGAAGTCGTCGAAAATGCGCTTCCCTCCCGCGACAAGATCCGACTTCCTCTGGAGCAAGAGCTGCAGCCTTCTTACGGTCTCTTTTTTGTCGCCGATGAAGAGGCCGAGAAAGCGGAGCACCTCAATCATGTCCGAGGCCGTCTTCTTGCCATCGACGGTGAGGTTAGATCCTGAAGCGAGAACGGAGCGACCAACAAAGATGAGAAGTGGATCGGCCAGTCCGTAAGGCTTTAGCTGATTCGGTCCTCGTCGGTAGCGCAGGCATTGCTGAAAGAAGGCGAGTAAGCAGGCGGTGAGGTAAAGAGGCCGGGTTTCCTCTTCCTGTTCTTCCTTTAGGTTGAGGATGTGAAAATCCTTTCCGTAGCCGTCGGTGTAGAAATATTTGTAGGAGTAATCGAAGGCGATACAACGAGCATAGGTTTGCTCCAGTTTCTTTTTCTTCGCTCCCGTGGCAGCTCGGATCGCTTGGCCGAAAGTAGCGGAGTATTCGAAGGAAAAACCACTCTCGCACAGTTTGGCGCGACGCTCCATCCAGCCATCACCTCCCGAACCGCGATTCCCCTCATCAACCAAGACCAAGTTGTTTCCTTCAAAGGAATCCACCGCGACGGTTTTCTCCTTACTGGTATCGGAGAGCTTGTGGATATCGATGATGTCGATCCCGTAGCCAGTAAACAGGGTGTCGGAGCCATCCTTGTCGAAAAGAGCGGCTTCCATGTCAGAATCCTGAAGTTCCTTCAGGTGCTGCTCAGAGAGCCCTTCGTTGGGCGTTAGCAGGATGATTCGGTTTAGATTGCTGCGCTTTCCAGCTTTGCCGAGATGATAGAGAAACTGCCGGATCTGGCAGTGCATCAGGAGGGTTTTTCCGCTGCCCGTCGCCATCCAGAAGGCCAGCTTGTTCAGGTCGGCTAGGGTGAACTCGTTGATCTGGTGGGCTTTGGCAGCTTTTTCGTTCCATTTTTCAACACGGCCATTCAGATCCGAGACTAGGGTTTTCTGGTTCCGGAAATAGCGCTCCAGATAGACTTCGGTGAGAAGCAGCGCGAACCATTGGAAGTAGAGGGGGTAGAGTGTTTGCCCTACGGCGAGATTGCGCTTCTTGGTGATGTGCTTCCAGTGGCCGACGATGCGCACATCGGCTTCGCGAAGCTCCACGTCGGTGAGTTGGCGATCTTGCTCGCTGGGCAGGCGGGCCAGTAATTGCTCGATCAAGCGGGAATGGCCGTCCTCGTTCCAGCCTTCATATTCGGGAGCTTTCAGCCAAGTGGAGAGGGTCTCAAAGCTTTCCATCCCGAAGAGAGAGGAGCCATTGATTGAGAACGAGTTTATCGGAAAAGTGCATGGTTAGGACTTCGTGCGGTAGGCTTGTTGCGGGTGGTTCTCCATCTCCGGATGCGTGTAGATCAGTAATCCAGACTCGATCATCGGGCTGAGGTGGTCGCGCTTGAGTCTCTTATGATCTTTTCTCCCAAGGATTTGAGCAATGCTCTTGGCGGAGCAGTCTTTCCATGAGCATAGGTCGAGAATGACTTCCCTGACCTGAACGCCAGGGCGTTTTCCGAGGGCTATCAGTTTCTGACGAATTTCCTGAGGCAGCTCTGTTAAAGGCACCAGCTTTTCATCTAAAGACACCACCTCGTGGTCTAAAGGCACATGCTTTTCATCTAAGGGCACCTGTTCACTTGAATCATCCGGGGTGGATTCTTCTTTCGGGTGGAATTTTGCACCGGGAACGTAGTAGGTCGTGGCGCCGCCGCCTTTTTTGCTGAGGAGCTTTGCTTCTTTGAGTTTTCTGAGCTCGGTGCTGGAGGTGAGCACGTCTTGGCCGGTGAGTTGCCGTAGGGTGCGATTGTCCACTGCTCCCTGTTCCCGCACAAAGATGAGGGCATAGCGAATCGAGTCAGTCATCTCTGGCATCGGGATGGTGCCTAGCCAGTCCAGATCCTCTTTTGAAAGAAAGTGGTGGAGGAGAAAGCGACTGGTGAAGGCGTTGTTTGCACGGTCGGACTCAAAAGTTGGGAGACTGAAGCCGTGGGCCTTCATTTGCTCTCGCATCACGCGAATGCCACTGCCTTTTGTTTCAGCGGTGTTGGTTTCGAAGAAGATGGTGGCGAGATTGGGGTTGCGGAGTTCTGAACCTGGTTCCCCAAGATGATCTTCGTTCTTGAGAGAGAAGCCGGTATTGCTGATCTCGATCCGGTTGGAGTAGCGGATGATCTGAGTGGGGCGATGCTCACGGTAGGAGCGATGCATCACCGCATTCACGATGGCTTCGCGAATAGCCCGCGCGGGGAGTGATGGGGTTTCTGCTTGAATGGCCCCTTCTTCAAGGTTGAAGCCTTTGGGGAGGTCATCAAGGATGGCGGCTTGGGCGCGCTCTACCAATTGGAGGAGAGGGCCTCGCATATCGATGGTGGTGGTGAAGCGTTGCTCAGGATCGGCCACCCATTCCCGACCGGGCACGCGAATGTAGTCAACGCGGACGGTCGGGAGTTCTCGTCTAAATGCGATCCTGCTCCCGAAAAGGAGAAGTCCTAAGAGCGTCGGCTTCCATTCATCTCCATCGCGCCGGACGGCATTGATGGCTTGTAGGAGTTCGTCGTCGCTCCACTGCAAGGCCTCTGCACTGGGATTCGCTTTGGCACAGAGCTTCCGATAGTGCTCGATCGCTTCGAGATCGAAGTCCCCGCAGGTAGCGGTTTTCACCAGGGTGATGTCAAAGCTGTCATTGCCGCGATTCCCGAAGAAGAGGGCGAGGTCATCATCAGTGCAGCGAATATCGGCGGAGCCAATGCGGCGGTAGGCTCCTCTGGGGAGGCCATGGCGGGTGAAATACAAGGGCTTTTGGGCGGGGGCCAATTCGGCAATCTCGACAATGAGGACGACCTTTCCGTCATACTCCTCGCTGTGAATGCTGGGGCGCACGGGTTGGTTGAAGATAGAGGCGCATCCCGTCGCAATGGCTTGGGAAATGCGATCTGGATCTGAAACGCCCGTGGCCTCATAGCCTCCGAAGAGGTCTTCCTCTGATTGAGAGATGCCGAGGACGATGCGGCCGCCGCCGAGGTCGGGTTCGTTGGAAAAGGCGCAAACGGTCTCGAAGAAGGAGTCGCCTAGGTCATGCTCCGCCCGCTTCGCTTCGAGGGTGGGGTGCTCGTCGAGGTGGTTCAGTTCCTCAAGCATGTCGTGGACGAGGCTCATCAGTCGGTTCCCTCAAACATGAGGCGGTGGAAGTGTTCTTCGGTGAGGCGGATTTTGTTGAAGGGATCATCCAGAGTGTGGGGACCGTTCAGGTAGATCGCGTCGTATTCGGTATCGGCGGGATTGATCTGCTGGCGTTCGAGAAATTGGGTGAGGGCCTCGTGGTCCTTGGCATCATAGCCATCGAGATTACGCCAGATGATGAGGATCTGCTCTTTCTCTTCGCGGTCGGTGCCGGTGACGGTGACGAAGCCTTTCGGGAAATTCATGTGCTTGACCTTCAGCCCGAGCAGCCAGTTGAAGGTCTCGACGAGATCCACCTTGGTCGGAACGGTTTCGCCCGCGCTGCTGGTGGCGATGTCGAGCTGGTAGTCGAAAGGTCGGTGGAAGATTTGGGTGTTGAGCAGGGAGTCCTGACTTTCGACGTCGAGGAAGTAGCGCAGCATGTAGTCGTCTTTGACTTCAGGGTGCTGGTCGAGTTTGCGTGATTGAGCGTCGGTGCGTTTGAGACTGAGGTTGTTCATGCAGTCTTCATAGCTCTCAAGGCGAATGATTTTGAAGGCGTGAGAGATGCCTGTGTCTGTCGAAATAGGTTGCCCTTCAACCCAGTCTGCAGAGAAAGCTACTTTCTTCAGGCGGGGTATCACGATTTCCTCAAGATGATCCCCAGCTTCGATGCATATATGACGCACGGCTGAGTTGTCGGCACGATATGAATCGATTGCAGCGTGCGATGTCGTTCCAGACCCTCCGAAGAAATCGAGGATCGTCTTTCTTGTTCTCCCAAGGTGAGAAACCAGTGTTTTGACGAGGTTAACGGGCTTTGGGTTTGAAAAAACTCGATTCGACCCAAACAGCGCGTAGAGATCTTTCTCCCCGTCTGAAAAATCATTCAAGACGGAGTTTGCTACATTTGTTTCTGTTTCATGTAGGAAACTTTTTTTCTGAGGAACCTTATTTTCGTCCTCGCCCCAAGCTATTCGATCATCAGCGGCTAGTTCTAAGAAACAGAATGATTGTCCTTCCATCCTATCGTATGGCCACACCCACCCTCGCTTGGGCACCTTAACAGATTTCTTCGTGACGGGGTGTTTTGGTCGGTAGAAACGAAAGGCGGGATCGTCTTCGTCTTTAAATACCTCTTTCTGAGAATCTTCCTTAACCTGAGGCATTGATGGGTCGGATTCGCGATAGATCCAAGGCGTGGCACCAACTGTTTGCGCCTCCTCAGGGGAAACCAAATTCCCTCGGTTATCGCGATATTCGGCGTGCTTATAGTTCAACACCCCTTTCCAAGGGTCGAGTTTCTTAGTTTCGTCGTTGTATTCTAGGCCTTCTTTAGCGAGTTGTTCTTTGAACCCTTCAATATGTTCAGCTTTCACCCGTTTCACTTCTTGCTCGATGACTTTTAGCTCTGGAAAGTCCTGAGAGATAGTTTCAACTGCTTCCAGTATCTCTATACAGCCAGGTTTCGGCTGACGAAACATGGGTTTCAGCTTTTTCGCCGTTGTTAGATCACGGGCAAAGACTTGGATATATTCATGAGTTGTCGAATACGTCGGAGACTGATTCTTATTAGTATTTTGAGATCTGATTATTTCCTCGACTCTATTCTCTGACCCAAAGGCATTGGATAGAACCGCCCGAAATGAAGTCTGCTCCTTTTCATCGATGCTTCCAAAAATGACACCGGATTGCTTCAGGTATACATGAGAAGTCTTCATCAGGTTCTCCATCATGGAAAGCCAAGATGAGTGTTGGAATTTATCCTTGTAAAGAAATCCACTGCCCTCGGTGTTGTATGGCGGATCGATGTATATGCCATCGACCTCTCCTTGAAGGCTTCTCTTGAGCAATTGCAGGGCTTGATGATTGTCGGCATTCACCACGAGGCCTTCGCACTCTAGGATTTCCTCGCTCCAGTTCGAGATGAGCTTGGAGCGAAATTGATTGTCAAAATTGGCTGTGTCTATCGGTAGTAAGCTGTGTGTAATTAGAAATGGAGATGTCCGTTCGAAATCACTCATTCTAGATAATTGAAAGAGCTCTTCCCACTCTTCCCACTGAGCATCGCACTTTACAATTTCCTCGTAAAGCTCCTCTGGAACCCGATCGAGCGTCATCACATAGCGCGTCTCCACGACAAACTTCTTCTTTAACCAGAGCTTTTTCTGGAAGTTCTCCAACTGCTCCAGCATCTCGATCACCGGCGTTGCCACCCGGCGAATGGCCCGCAGCCGATTGAGAAACTCCTCCGCGCGTGGAGCGGTTTCTGACTCGATATCATCGAGGCGCATGACCTCATTTTTCAAGTATTAATCCGACAATTAAATAGACTCCAAAAGATGAGAATGTTAGCTTGAAGCG
>JAHDGN010000302.1 GCA_020627645.1 Akkermansiaceae bacterium | reverse complement strand
GTTGATTGCGGTGGTGAATTTGTTGTTAGGAACGGTGGGAGGGTGGTGTGGCGATCCGGGGTTGAGTTTGCAGAAAATCTTGGGCTATGTCTTTGCTCCGGTGGCTTGGTTGATTGGCGTTGGGGGTGGGGAGATGCAGCTGGCGGGGAGTTTGATTGGGCAGAAGTTGATTTTGAATGAGTTTGTGGCGTTTGGGGAGTTTCTTGAGATGAAGGAGGGTTTGAGTGAGGGAACGAGGGGGGTGGTGACGTTTGCGTTGTGTGGTTTTGCCAATTTGTCGTCGATTGCAATTTTGTTGGGTGGGTTAGGGGTAATGGCTCCGAGTCGGCGCAAGGAGATTGCGCGGTTAGGGTTGCGGGCGGTTTTTGCGGCAACGTTGGCGAACTTGATGAGCGCGGCGTTGGCGGGGATGTTTTTGTAGGAGGTTTAATGCACAAATTTGGGCGATTTTTTGGGAGGAGAGTGGAAATTTTTTTGGGCTAGAGGAGTTCTCGATTTTGAGTTGACGGGTGATGTCGATACTGTGTCTGGGGCCGTCGTCATGACGGAAGATTCCGACAAAGGGGGATTTTGTTCTTTCGGTTATGGCGCTGATGGTGAAGAGGGTTTCGATTAAGCCGTTGGAGGTGGCGAAGCAGTGTCGGGGTCTGATTTTGGTCGTAAGCCCAAGGTCGGCAACGAGTTTTTGGTTTTCAGCTAAGTGTCCACTGTGGGGTTGGTTTAATTTCTTGGGGTCATTCTCTGGTTGCCTGTTTTTTAGTTCGGTGTTTTGGAATGATATTTTGATAGTTATCATTCATTCTACTGGGTCATTTTGTTTTAAAATCTCGTTGGGAAACATGGGTCAATCGATCATCCATCGTAGCTTGACTTTTTCCATGGCATACCACAGTTGGGGTGGGGTCAAATGAGAGCTTTTTTATTGATTACATTTTTTGGTCTTACGGAAGGGGGATGTTATACGCTGTATCAAGCTAACATGGTGGAATTTTTTGAAAACCAGATACAGGATTTTGATGCTGGTGAGGTCAAGAGTTCTGCTGGTTTGTCAGGTGCAAACATCGAGATTATGTTTTCTTCAGAGGCTTCCTCAGAAATTTTGGCTTCTGAAATTCGATTTGATGAATATGGGCTGCGGATTTCTTCAGATATTCCTATTCATGAATACGTCATTGGTTTTGCGGAGGCAGAACTTTCGTATTCGTTTTTTGAGCCTTCTGATGAGCTTGGCGATCCGAGGGTCGGGGTCACAGGTGAAGATGCCATTGAATTGGGCCAATCACCGTATAGCATCCTTAAAGCTTGGGTCGTCAATGACGACGGTAGTTTCATCGGTTCTGAGCCAGTTGCCATCTCCATTGAAGAATATTCTGAAATGGAAAATCTTCCTGATGGAGCTTTCGGGTATGAAATGCCCAGTAAATATCTTCGGGCTCAGACTTTGTCCATCAAGCCGGACGGTGATCATTCACTCAATTTTTCATCAAGTGTTTTCCGCCAGCCCGTCATTATTACGAGTATCGGAATCGTTATCCCAGAGCCAAGCTCATCGATTTTATTACTATCAGTTATAGCTATGCTTGTTTCGCGTCGTAGAAGATTTCAAAAAGTTTTGGGATCCTAATTTCACGATGTCAGTTTAGGGAAAATTGGTGGAAATTTAGGACATTATTGAAGCGAATATTCTTAAAAGAGGCCTCGGTTTTTGAGGTTGTTGAGTTGGCGGGTGGTGTTGATGAGGCCGTCAATCATGAGTTGGGTGTAGGTGCGGCCGAGGGTGGTGTCGATGCCGTGGCCGGGGTCTAGGTCGCGGAGGGGTTGAAGGGCGGGGTCGTCGTGACGGAAGATTTCGACAAAGGCAGATTTTAGTTTTCCGGTTTGGGCATTGGCGGTGAGGAGGGCTTCGATCCAGCCGTCACTGGTGGAGAGGCAGCCTCGGGTGGTGGGGGCAGAGCAGTGGTAGGGTCCGATTTCGTCGGCAAGCCCGAGGTCAGCTACGAGTTTTTGGTTTTGGGCTAGGGTGAGGTCGGAGTCACCGCAGTGGGCGGCGTCGATGAGTGCTTTGAAGAAGGGGGAACCAATTTTTTCGTTGAGGCCGGAGATGACAGGGTGGATTTTTTGAAGGGAGGTGAAGGTTTGAAATTCGCCGGGACGGAGGAATTCGATGTTCCAATGGTTGATGCAGGAGTCAGCGAGGTTGGCTTCTTGGTAGGCGCGGTAGTGGAGTTGGATGTTTTGTGCGACTCGTGTTTGGAATTCGGCGTCGTTGGCGGGTGGGGCGCCTTCCATCCAGGTTTCAACAGAGGTGGAGTTGACTTCGGTGATGTTGTTGCGGAGAGCGGCGTTGAGGTTGACGAGGAGTTGTTCGACGGCGTTGTCTTCGTCGGCGGGGTCCATGGGGTTGACTCCTCCGACCATCATGACGAGTTGGGGTTCGAGCCCCATTTCACGCAGGTTGGCGATGAGGGCGTCGGTTTCTTCGGGTAGGGTGGTGCCGAAGGCCGAGATTTGGATGAGGTCTGGTTTGACGGGGGAGTTGTTGATGATGTCTTGGGCTCCGGCGGCGACGACGAATTGTCCGTCGTTGGTGCGAGGGAGTTTGCCGTTGTCGTCTGGTACGAGGGCGTCGAGGAATCCGAGATGAGTTCCGAGGATGCCGAGTTGAATGCCGGAGGTATTTGTCATGGGGGGAGTTTTGGGAGTAGAGATTGAAGATTCAAGATTGAAGATTTGGCATGGTTGCGGAGGTTTTACCGCAGAGACACAGAGGTCGCGGAGTAACGCAGAGTTGTTTGGGTGCTTGGTTGAGGGGCCTGGTTGATGAGGGGGGAACCACGGAAGGCGCGGAAGGGGAGAGAATTGGGGGTTTTAGGGGCTTGGTTGAGGGGAGACGGTCCGCGGCCGAATGGTGAGTTGTGCTTGGTGAGTGCTTGGTTGTGGATTTGATTTACCGCAGAGACGCGGAGTTTTTTGAGGGCTGGGTTGAGGGACATGGGAGGTGGGGGTTTGATCCGCTAATCTTCGCTAATCTCCACGAATCTTTCTTTGTTGGGGGGATGGTTGAGGTGGTGGTGGTGGGGAGGATTTAGAGAGGTAGGGTTTGGGATTTTTGGGAATAGGTTTTAGAAATTACTTTTTGCGATTTGGGAGGCGTTTGCCTTTGAGGCGGGCTTGAAGGTGGTCGGGGCAGGAGCCGTTTTTCCGGAGTCGCTCGCAGTTGGCTTCGATGCGAAGTGATTGGCGGACGGGCTGAAATCCTAGGCGTCGAGTGACGCAGTCGTTGAGGACTTCGAGGTGGCTGTCTTCGAATTCGACGACTTTGCCGCAGTCGACGCAGATGAGGTGGTTGTGATTGGGGTGGTCAATGAAGTTGGGGTCGTAGGTGGTTTGTCCGTCGCCGAGGTCAATTTCGTGAATGAGGTTGGCTTCGGAAAGGAGGGAGAGGGTTCGGTAGACGGTGGCCCGGGAGGCTTTGGAGCCGGAGGCGCGAAGACGGTCGAAGAGTTGGTCGGGGGTGAAGTGTTCGTCGGAGGCAAAGATGATTTCGAGGATTTCATCACGCTGGGCAGTTTGGCGGAGGCCTTTTTTGCGGATGAATTGGTCGAGTCGCTCTCGGATTTCGGGGTCCATTCGTTGGAGATGTTAAGGGATTTTGGTTGATTGTTGAACTCTGAAAATCGAGTGTTTTGAGGTGAGGTTTTTGTTGATGTTGTTGTGTTTGGTAGGGGTGTTGTTGGTTTCGTGTGGGAGCGGTGACATTTTACGGGTGAGGCAGTTTCATTTGCGCGAGACGGAAGCGGCGGATGGGCATTTGTTTATTCGGGCAGAGATGAACAAGCGGTTGTATGGGGCGGTGGATGATGAGGAGCGGAAGGCGAGGAGGGGGCAGTATTATGATGTGAGGTGGCGGGGGTTGGGTGGAGGTGAGGTGAAGTTGGTGTTCGAGTATCGGCAGAGGGTATCGGGCGCGAAGGTGAGGCGGAAGGTGATGGTGAGGGAGGGGGGAAAGAGGGGGGAGTTGTCGTTTGCAGTGAATGGGGAGGAGTATCGGAGGAGGGGGAGGGTGACGTCTTGGCGGTTGAGGTTGTATGAGGGGGGGGAGTTGAGGGATGAGAAGCAGTCGTATTTGTGGGAGTGATGAGGGAGAGGATCTGGATAGCGCGTTATGAATTGGTGGCGGAGGGGAGTTTGAATGCGAAGACGGAGCGGAGAGTTTATGAGGGGGTGTTGATTCGGGTGGGTTCGGGTTTTGGTTGTGTGCATCCGTGGCCGGAGTTGGGAGATCCGACGTTGGAGGAGTGTTTGGAAGATTTGAAGGGTGAGCGGGTGGGAAGGTTGGTAAGGCGAGCATTGGATTGTGCTAAGGCGGATGGGAGGGCAAGGGAAGAGGGGCGTTGTTTATTTGATGGGGTGGAGGTTCCGAGGAGTCATGCGACTTTGCGGAGGGTGAGTAAGGAGGAGTTGGTTCGAGCGGTGGAGGCGGGGTTTGAGGTGGTGAAGGTGAAGGTGGGGAGAGAGGTGAGAAGGGAGTTGGGAGAGATTCGGTTGTTGATGAAGCAATTTTCGGGGTTGAGGTGGCGGTTCGACTTTAATGGTTTGGGAATGGAGGGGGAGTTGAGGGGAGTTGGTCGGAGGAGGAATTGGGGTGTGTCGATTTCTTGGAAGATGC
>JAHDGN010000301.1 GCA_020627645.1 Akkermansiaceae bacterium | reverse complement strand
GGAGGTTTGATCTTTTTTGATTGGTTCGTTTTGCCAGACGGCTCCTCGGCCGATTGGGGAGCCGAGTTGGTCAAGTTGCTTTGGTTTGAGAAACCATAGGTTGGAGTGAGATTGTGGTTCGGGAAGGTGGCCTTTGATGTTTCTGCGGTTGAGAAATTCTTTGCGAGCGGTGTCGTCGCAACCCAGGACGATTTGGTTTTGCCAGCGGCAAAAGTCTCCGATGACCTTTAGGTAAGATGAGCGTGGAGATATGCCGTTGGTTGACGAGGGAGTGAAGGTTTTGGGGAACTTCCAGAACATACCATGCATGGTCATGAGGAGATTGTCTTCTCCGATATCCCGGATGCGAGGCCATTCAGTGTTCCACCCGTGAGCCCCGTCATACGAATGGCTGCTTTTTGGGAGCCGATAGGTGTGCCATTTGTTTTGGTGGTGGCACATGAGAAGGAGAGATTTGGGATCCCATCCGATTGCCCAGATTGGGTCGGTGTCTGGATTTTTGTTTCCGTAGATCCCGCCTGGTCCAGTGATTTCGGTAAATTGATTTCGCCGGATTAGTTGCCAATCTCCTTTTTGGTTCCAACTGGCAAGGGCTCCTGAAGGAATGTTTGGATTCTTGCGGGCTTCACTTCCGATTTGGCCGTTATTGGAGTAGAATAGGAGGTTTTGTCCAGTGAAGAGCCCTTTGCCGTGGTATCCGGGGAGTTGGGAATTCAGGCCTGATCCGATCGCAGGTTGCTTATTACCATCTTTGATGAGTTCGTTGACTTGGAGGGTTCTGAGGTCAACTTCATATAGTCCTTCTTCCATGGTTGCGAAGTAGGCTTTTTCTTTGGGAAAGGTTAGGTGTCTGGCAGTTCCGGTGAGGCGTCCTGGCATTTTATGGGGTGGGATGACCCGGACATTTCTTTTTTGATCAATAAGGTAGGGGCCAATGATCAGTTGCTGAGTTTCTTCATGGATCATGCGGTTGGCTGGGGTGCCCCCGACGGACTCTGGGCGGGTCGTTATTTGAAGATCGGGTGAGATTTCGTAGAGTTTGTCGGAAGACCCTAACGGGGAGTGTGGGGCATAAGTGATGATCCAGAGGCGGTTTGCCCAAGGGACGACGGCCCCAGTGCCACATTCGTTTTCTTGATTGTAGTAGGCAAGGTGAGGGTAAATCCCGCTTAGTTTTTCTTGAGCGTGAGCGGGGAGGAAGAGAATGATGAGGATAAAAATAGATCGATACATTTCGGCTGAGCTTTGGCGCTTTGAGCAGTTGCTTTAGGCTAGCGGAAACGTATCTAAATTGAGTTATTTTTCAGGGGAGTTGGCTTTGACTTGTTCGAGTAATTCCCAGCGGGATAAGAGTTCGTTGGCTGATTTTTTTGCAGCTTCTAGTTCGGCCATGACTTTGGGGATTTGCTCATAGTCGGTTTGGACTTCGGGTGAGGCGAGTTTTTCTTCGAGGGTGGTGACGATGTCGTCGGCTTCGAACACTTTTTCTTCGAGGGTTTCGAGTTCGATTTTTTCGGCCATGGTGAGTTTCCGGGGTTTGTCTTTTTTCTTTTCGGAAGCGGCGCGTTTTTTGGCATCTCGGTTGGCGGCGGTGGCTTGGGCGCGTTGGGCATTTTCGAGGGCTTGTCTTTTTTCTCGGTAGTAGGAGTAGTTGCCTGGCGTGATGGAGACGCCATCGTCTTCGAAGGCGATGATTTGGTCGCAGATTCGGTCGAGGAAGTATCGATCGTGGGAAACGACGAGGATGGTGCCGGGGAAGGCGGCTAGGGCTTCTTCAAGCATCCGAAGTGAGGGAAGATCGAGATCATTTGTGGGTTCGTCGAGGACGATGAGGTTTCCTCCTGTCTTGAGAACTTTGGCGAGCATGAGTCGGGCACGTTCGCCACCGGAGAGGAGGTCGACCCGTTCGTTTATCCGGTCATCTGAGAAGAGGAAGCGTCGGAGATAGGCTCGGGCGCCGATGGTTTCTTCTCCGAATTCGATTTTTTCGTTTCCGTTAGAAATTTCGTCGAGAAGCGACCCTGTGCCGTCGAGCTGCATGCGGGTTTGGTCGATGTAGTTGATCTTGACTTGTTTCCCTAGGGTGGCGTTGCCAGTTGTGGGTTGAAGTTGATCGAGGGCGATTTTGAGGAGGGTGGTTTTCCCGACGCCATTTTTCCCGACGATGCCGGTGCATTGGCCGGCTTCTAACGATAGGTCGAGATTTCGGAAGAGCCAGCGGGGGGAGTTTTCGTCTCCCACGTTCATGCCGACTTTTTCAAGTTCGACGATGGTGTTTCCGAGGCGGGGAGGTGGGGGGATGAGGAGGTCGAGCTGCCCTTCTTCGACTGGGGCATCTTGGTTTTTGACTTCGTAGAAGGCGTCGAGGCGGGAGCGTGATTTAGTGGTGCGTGCTTTGACGCCGGCGCGGACCCATTCGAGTTCGTCTTTGAGAAATTTCTGCCTTTTGCGTTCGGCATTGGAGGCGATTTCTTGGCGGATGGCTTTGGCTTCGAGGAAGGCGGTGTAGTTGCCGGGGTGTGAGAAGGCTTTGCCATCGGCAATTTCGATGATGCGAGTGGCGATGACGTCGAGGAAGTATCGGTCGTGGGTGACGAAGATGACTGCTCCTCGGTATGATTGGAGGAAGGATTCAAGCCAGCGAATGGTTTCTGAGTCGAGGTGGTTGGTGGGTTCGTCGAGGAGGAGGAGATCGGGTTGAGAGGCGAGGGCGCGGCAGAGGGCGATTCTCCGTTTTTCGCCTCCGGAAAGAGAGGTGATGTCTGAGTGGAGGGGGGGAGTGTTGAGGGAGTTCGAGAGGGAGGTGATTCGTGCATCGAGATTCCAGCCGTCTGCTTGCTCGATGAGGGTGAGGTCGTCGGCGAGTTCTGATTCGGAGCCGTCCCCGTTTTCGTATCGGGTGAGAGCTTGTGCGACATCGGATGCGCCGTCGGCGATGTTTTCGTGGACGCTGAGTTGGGGGTCGAGTTCGAATTCTTGGGGAAGGTATCCGATTCTGAGGCCTCGTTTTGCGGAGATTGTTCCTGAGTCTGGTTGGTTTTGAGAGGCTAGAATTTTGAGAAGGGAGGTTTTTCCGCAGCCGTTTCGTCCAACAAGGCCGACTTTTTCTCCGGCTTCAAGGGCTAAGGTGACGCCGTCGAGGAGGGTTTGGTGGCCATAAGCGAGTTTGATTTCAGTGGCAGAGAACATGTGGATAGTGGACTAATGAAGAATCAGAAAAGTGAATGGATGCTGGGGCGAATGATTACGGAATGTTGCCAAGATGCAATGGCGGTGATGGGAATATCTGGTTGTTTTTACCTCTAGCTCTGGAGCGAGAAGAATAGTTCACTAGAGTGATTCGACGCTGAAGGTGGTGCTGAGGGTGTCACCATTGTCTGGGTTGGTGAGGGTGAGGGTGTGGGTGCCGGGGGTGAGGGTGGCGGTGTTTTTTTTGATATTTAGGGTGGGGGAGGACCATTGCGGGCTGAGGAGATTGGATTCGAGGGTGAGGTAAGGGTTTGAGCTAGGTAGTTCGGGGTCGAGGTAGTAAGTGGCGTCGGGGAGAGGGGTGAGGATTTTGAGGGCGAGGTTTTGGAAGGGGCGATCGGCTCGGAGGGCGAGGTGGTGATTACGGGTGTTGTCTGGGGAGTGGAACCATTCGGCATATTCTTGGGAGAGGAGGGCTTTGCCTTCAGGGGAGTAGTCTTCGGGGGAGATCGGGAGGGGGAGGTGGTTTTGGTGGCAGAGTTCAGGGCGGTGGTGGGAGTGTTTCTTTTGGGGAGTAGATAGGAAGCGGTGCCCGTTCCGAGGGTCGATGGAGATCTGAGTGAGGGTTTTGGGTTGTTGGGGGAAGGTGGGAGGGTGGTTGGCGTGTAGGGCGAGGAAGGTTTGGTGGAGGATGGGGGCTGCTGAGTTTACTCCGGTGAGTTTGTCAGTGCGTGAGAAGTCGAAGTTTCCGACCCAGACGCCGACGGTGAAGTCGCCGGTGAAGCCGATGCAGAGGTTGTCTCGGAAATCGGACGAAGTTCCGGTTTTGACGGCGCAGGGAAATGGAAGTTTGAGGGGAGAATTAAGACCGAAGGTGTGGGTTCGAGCGGTGTTGTCGGAGAGGATATGAGCAATGAGATATGAGGTCTCAGCTGAAAGAGGGTGTGAGGTTTTTCTGGGAGGTGATTTTAGGAGGAAGGTGGGTTTTTGGTATTTTCCTAGGGTGGCAAGGGTCGTGAAGGCATTGGTGAGGTGGAGGAGTGGAACTTCGGCAGATCCGATGGTGAGTCCGAGACCGTATTCTTCAGGAGGCTTTGGAAATTCGATGTCCATTTGTTGGAGGAGATCTGCGAGTGGTTGTGGTCCTCCAATTTGGTTCAGGGTGCGCATTGCGGAGACATTGAGGGAGTTGGCGAGGGCGTGCCGGAAGGTGACCGGACCGTGGTGTTTGCGGTCGAAATTTTTTGGGGCATCGAGGCCTTCGGCGGTTTTGTAGGGGGTGGGAATGTCGGCGATGATGGTGCCTGGGAAGAGGTTTTGGTTTTCGATGGCGAGGGCGTAGGTGAAGGGTTTAAGGGTGGAGCCTGGCGATCGTGGGGTGAGGGCGCCGTTGATTTGTCCGCCATCGGGGCTTTGGAAGTCGGGGGATCCGTGAAATGCGAGGATTTGGCGAGTGTGGTTGTGGATGACGACGAGAGCGGCGTGGCGGGCGTTTTTATCGCG
>JAHDGN010000300.1:2434-4704 GCA_020627645.1 Akkermansiaceae bacterium | reverse complement strand
TCTTGATGTGCCGAAATTAGCGGATTGGGGCCGCGAATAGCGAAAGTCGGGCTAAAAAAACTCCACCTCGCGTCATCTCATGGCTCCTGAACGCGGTATCAACAAAACCCCAACCTCCCAAATCGTCATCCACCTATGATCTCACCATCACTCCTTCATCACCTCTTTCCATTTCCCCATCGACCTTCTTAAATTGTCTTTCCGATCTCCCTTCACCCTATACCCCTGCAAACCCACATCTCCCTCATATCCATACTTCTTTAGAAGTTTCAAAAACGCCCCCTGATCAAAGTCCCCCTTGTCCAAAGATTGAATTAATTCACCCCACCCCTTCCCACCAACCTTCGCCCCATTCGTACTCACAAAAAACAAATACTTAGCCACCCGCTTAATCCCCTCCTCCAAGTCTACCCCTCGCTCACAATGCAAAAAATGACACACATTCAACATTACCCCAAAATTTTCATGCCCCACCTCTTTCACCAACTCAACCGCCTGATCCGTCCTCTCCACCGCAAAGTTCGCATGAAGATACACCGCCACTTTGATCTTCAACCCCTTTGCCATCTCAGCCGTCTTTCGAATCGAATCCACAATCTCCGGAGACAATGTTCTCACCTGCAACTCAATCACCGCTCCTCGATTCGCCAGCGCCTTCACCTGCTTAGCCACCATCGGCTTCTCAGTCGCCAACACATACACACTCTTCACCTTCAACCCCGCCTTCTCAAACACCCGAACCCTCTTCTCCAACTTCTCCCCCAATTCCGCTTCATACACCTGACTCATCCCCGCATAACCCAACTCCTTTAGAACCTGCGCCTGCTCCTCAACGGTCCCTTTCGGAACCGCATTAAAAAACGCATACAACCCCCGCTCACCCCCAGCCGCTAAACCACAAACACCAACCAGACTAATGATCAATCGGAGCAGAATCTTCACCATCAGGATAACGGACGTGATCAATCAAATCCTTCACTTCCTGAGGAGGTTCCTTCGTCATCAAAGAAACAATGCCCGAAACCATGAAATTCACCAACATTCCCACAAATCCAATTCCCTCAGGAGAAATTCCAAACCAATACTGATCTTTCGTTCCACCCCCAAACTGGAAATAGATGATATACGCCAAGGTAAATCCGATCCCCGCCACCATCCCCGCGATCGCCCCCTCCCGGTTCATACGCTTCGAGAAAATCCCCAAAAGCAAGGTCGGGAAGAACGACGACGCAGCCAATCCAAAGGCAAAAGCAACCGTTTTCGCCACGAACTCAGACGGCGGATTCACCCCAAAATAGATCGCCACCAACAAAGATCCAAAAGAAGCAATCCTTGCCCATCTCACCTCCTCTTTATCCGTTAAATTTGGATTCACCAACTTCTTCATCAAGTCATGAGAAATCGAAGTCGACAACACCAACAACAAACCAGCTGCCGTCGACAAAGCTGCCGCAATACACCCCGCCATCAACAACGCAATCGCCCACTTCGGCAGCCCCCCCATATGAGGATTCGCCATCACCATCACATCGTTTCCAAAGTACAATTCGTTCGGATTATTCGTAACGACCTGATTCTGCAGCAAACGCTCACCCGAAGCACCACGCTTCTCCCCGTCAAACTTCGGCTTCCCTTCAAAGGCTTTCCCCGATTTTTTCGACTCAGATTTTCCAGGCCCAGAATACTGAATCACCCCATCCCCATTCTTATCCACCCATGCCATCTGACCTGTTTCCTCGAAATCTTTAAACCACTGCGGGCTTTCCGCGTAAGACGTCCCATTCAACTTGGCAATCAAGTTCACCCTCGAAAACGCTCCAATCGCCGGTGCCGTCAAATAGATCACCGCAATAAAAGCCAAGGTCCAACAAGCCGACACCCTCACCGCTTTCACGTTCTTCACCGTGAAAAACCTCACAATCACATGCGGCAATCCCGCCGTCCCACACATCAAAGCCGCCGTAATACAAAACATGTCAATCGTCGACAAACTCCCATCAGTATACTTCGTGAACCCCAATCCCTCGTTGATCCCATTCAACTTATCCAAAAAGGGCTCCGCACCGCCATCAGCCTTGTAGTCACCAATAAAGCCCAATTGCGGAATAAAATTCTCCGTCAACGCAATCGCAATGAAAACTGCCGGGATCGTATATGCAAAGGCCATCACGCAATACTGCGCCACCTGTGTATACGTAATCCCCTTCATCCCACCCAATCCCGCGTAGAAAAACACAATTCCTGCCCCAATAACCACCCCCCACCACACC
>JAHDGN010000300.1:0-2424 GCA_020627645.1 Akkermansiaceae bacterium | reverse complement strand
CATAATATAGGTCAACCAGATGAAAATCGCACACAAGACCGCCACAAAACGCGCCGTGTTCGAATAATAACGATCACCAATAAAGTCTGGCACCGTGGCCTTCCCGAATTTCCTCAAGAACGGAACCATCAACACCGTCAACAAAACAAACCCTCCCGTCCACCCCATCAAAAACCTCGATCCATCATACCCCCCAATCGCCAGCGTCCCCGCCATCGAGATGAAAGTTGCAGCACTCATCCAGTCCGCCGCCGTCGCCATCCCATTCGCAAAGGGCCCCACCCCACGTCCTGCCGTATAAAATTCACTCGTCGAGGCCGCCCGCTGACGCACCGCGATCCAAATATACATCGCGAACGACAACCCGATAAAAATGTAATTATAAACGTCCTGGCTCATGCCTCCTCCTTTCCAGCTTTCTCAAATTTCCGCTCCAAACGCCCCATCCACAACGCATACACCACCAACAAAGCCACAAAACTCATAATCGAACCCTGCTGCGCCATCCAAAAACCAAACGGCGCATTTCCCACCTTCGGCATCACCTTGTCAAAAAAGTCCCGAAACAAAATCCCCATCCCAAACGACACCACAAACCAAATCAACAACAACACCAACACGCACCGCACCTGCGCCTTCCAATACCGTCCCTTAACTGAACTTAAATCATCCATAATTGAAAACTCCTCCAGAGGAACTAACAACTCACCCCCACCCCTGAAAGCCCGAAAGCGCCAAGCTCGCATTTTTCAGATCGACCCACCCCAGAATCCTGCTTTCCTCCAAACAACTCAACCAAACAACCAAAAATGAGTAACCCAGTCGAATTCACCCACCTCGACCGTCTTCCGAATGGCGGCACCCTCATCGTGCCCGGTCGTCTCTCAGCCGACCAAGCAAGTGCCCTCGTCGCTCAGTTTCCAGATCGTCCCATCACCTGGCTCGTCGAAGAATCCTCCCCACTCACCACCAATCTCGAATCCTACCTCAAAATCAGCAATCTCCCCGGCGCCGCCTTCTCAAAAAGTGACCCCGACCTCCACCAAGTGGGAGAATCACTCAAAGGTAACCTCGCCAAAAATGGCCTCATCATCTTCGCCCCAGGCAAAACCACCTCCCGCCCCGGCACCTCCTGCCGAATTCCAGCCGACACCATCCACGCCCTCTGCCAACTCGACCTCCCTATCACCCCCCTCGACACCTCCGTCCCCATGGAGTCCAAACTCGCCACCGAAAACCCAGCCGACCTCCCAGCCGCCACCCTCAACTTCGGCACCCAAATCCCCGCCAACAAAGCCACCCCCGCCGCCTACCGCGAAGCCCTCCTCAAACTCTCTGAAGAAACCTTCTCAAATCGCAAATTTCTCAACGACTCCCTCGCCATCCATCTCCTAGAAGGACTCAAAAAACACGCCCACACCAACTCCCTCCACGACGGCACCGACGATTCCTCTCTCTCCTTCGAAAAAATCCTCGCCTCCGCCATCGCCCTCTCTAAAGAAATCAAAACCGCGACCAAAAAACCACGCATCGGCATCATCCTCCCTCCAGGAAAAGCCGCTCTAATCGCCAACATCGCCGCCATTTTTGCCAATAAAATCCCCGTCAATCTCAACTTCACGGCCTCGCACGAAGCCACCCGCTCCGCCATCAAACAAGCCGACCTCGACCGCTTCCTCACCGCCGACCCCTTCGTCCGCAAAGTCCCCGCTTTCCCCTGGCCACCCAATCGCGACCTCCTCTTCATCGAACGCATCATCCCCCGAATCAAAAAGAAAATCGCCCGCTGGCTCGTCCTCTCCAAATTCCTCCCCACCTCCCTCATCATCAAAATCCTCGGCCTCGGCAAATCCAAAGGCGACGACGAAGCCCTCCTCCTCTTCACCTCCGGCTCCTCTGGACAACCCAAAGGCGTCCCCCTCACCCACCGCAACATCCTCTCCAACGTCTGCCAGTTCGGCCGCCAAATCAACCTCCCCAACGACTCCAAACTCCTCGCCTCACTCCCCCTCTTCCACTCCTTCGGCTCCACCGTCACCCTCTGGTACCCCGTCATCGAAGGACTCGACATCATCACCTACCCCTCACCGCTCGAAACCAAACGCCTGGCCGAACTCATCCAAAACTACCAAATCAACCTCCTCCTCGCCACCCCCACCTTCCTCCGCGGATACATGCGCCGCATCGAACCCGAACAGCTCGCGTCCCTCAAACTCGTCGTCACCGGAGCCGAAAAACTTCCCCAAAACCTCGCCGCCTCATTCCGTCACCAATTCAACATCCTCCCCATGGAAGGCTACGGCCTTACCGAAACCTCCCCCGTCGCCACCGTCAACCTCCCCCTCGACCAACCCGAACACGAGCCGCACCCCCCCCTCATCCCCTCTCACCAACAAGGCACCGTCGGCCCCCCACTCCCCGGCG
>JAHDGN010000005.1 GCA_020627645.1 Akkermansiaceae bacterium | reverse complement strand
GGAGACAAGAGGCGGAACCATCATCCAAAAAATGATTCACCATTCCCCCTCTCTTGTCAGCGATCATCAATATCCGGTGTACGAAAAAGCCCCCGCAAAACACGGGGGCTGAATCAAAGACAAGTTCTGAGATTTGTTCCTACTGAACCTCAACTGCCCGAACAAACGCCTTCGTTGAAGCAACAAGGGAAACAGTCACAACAGCCCTCCCTGAAGAATTCGTTGTCACTTGCGAATTGTCTACCCCCCCAACCACACCAACACCTCCAGCTCCCAAATCAGTGAGAATACTCCCCAAAGAAAAATTCAGATCCACCGAAGAATGTAACTCGTAGACCGTCGATGGCTTTCCAGAAATCTCCAGCTCCCAAAGACCACCAGGAGACTGAGTGATTGATGTAATATTCAAACCATCAGCAGGCACCACTCCCTGTAACTCTACCATCGCCCTCCCCAACGCATCGCCAACCAACATGTAAGTCTCTGCATTGTGGTTATAATGGAAGTCCTGATTCCGAGGAGAATCAGCCGCATCACGCCAATAAGGTCTAGCATCGATCGTTTTCACATTCCCTGAAAACTCAGGATAATTTCCCGTTTCACCACTCACTGCCAACTGGCCATTAGCGACAACCGACCCAGCACCACTCAAATTAAATCCACCAAACGCAATCGTTGATAGGACAAATGGGGTGTTCGGGCTCGTTTGATCAGGATATCGGTTTTCATAATACGAACGGATTTCCTTAATAAACCGAACCATATTCTGCTCATAACGATCAGCCGCTGGTTGGTTTTGATCCTTATGGCCCTGCCACCAAACATACCCCGCAATCTCAAACCCCTGAGCAGCCCATTCCGGATATTCGGCCGCAAAGTTATCCAATACATCGACTGCATTGAATACCGAATAGACGCCCCAATTTGACTCCCAAGATCCCCCTACTCCCGGTTCCGTACTAGAATCAGAAGTATGCTCCGTATTACAACGATAGGTCACCCCTCCATTCACACATTGAGACCCGACTGGATAGACCAACCCAGAAGCCCAGGCCTCAACCCCCATATCATCCTCGTGCTTAAAGTAATCATCAAACTGCTTACCCGCATACCAGACAAAAGGAGATGGCTCAGGGTCACCCACATCCCACTGATTGTACCCACCATACGCTGGATAATTTCTCCCATTATACTCAAACTGCTCACTTCCCGGTGGCAGGCAATCCCAACTCAAACTCCGATTACCAATCGATGACTTGAGGAGTAACACCGGCTCATCATGATACCATCCCATCACATGCCCAAAGCCCAACTCAGGCCCAATCGATCCTCCATCCTTACCAAATCCAGGTCGAAGTTCTCCATTTCCGAACGCAGAGATCACTCCCCGATATTTCACATCACCTCGAGAGATCCAAGCGCCACTCTCATCCACAAGGTTCGGAAACTTATTCTCTAAATTCACCACTCGTTCCAAAGCCCCTGCTTGGGTCCCACTCACCAAACCAAAACCAACCATATTGGACTGACCAGACAGGATATAGACCTTGACTGGACCGGCCGTCGATCCAGTCGAGCCATCCGGATCAGGTAACGGATAAGGAACCACCGGCTTTTCATCGATCAATGTCGGATCCGTAAATGCCGCCACAATCTCATACCAATCTCCAACTCCATCTCCATCCGAATCAACATTCAATGGACTCGTTCCAGTAGACGTCGCACTCAAAAAGAGTCCCGAGTTTGTCTCCGCCATATCCGAAAGCGCATCTCCATCTGTATCAGCTAATACCGGACTTGTTCCCGTATCCGATGAACCAACCCATGTCCCGGTATTCGATTCAACTAAATCACTCAACCCATCACGATCCGTGTCGGCCGAAGCAGGATCTGTTGGCGGTCTCGAACCTGCCCCTGCCACCTCCTCAGCGTCTCCCAACGTATCGTCATCACTGTCAGGATCATTAGGGTCAGTCCCATTTTCAAATTCCTGAAGATTCGTGAGACCGTCATTTTCCAAGTCATCATTGGGATTTAACCCAGTCGCTGAAGGTGGATCCGTGTGAGCTAACTCATAATCATCAGTGATTCCATCATTGTCAGCATCCCCAAATACTTCAATCATTTGCAAACCAGCAAAAGTCGTCCACTGGCCGTCAATTCCATCAAAGGTCCCTTTGATTTTTCCATTCCTGTCAGCCATCACTTCAGTCGCATTCGCGTCTCCATCTCCATCCGTAGGAATAAACGAACCCACCCCAGAACCGGGATCGTAACCCTCAATAGAACAGTGAGTTTGTTGGGATTCAGAGTGGCCAAATAGAATAAGATCGTAAATTGACCCCGGTGTTAGGCCTGTGATCTCCCAAGGAATCGGTCGATCATAGCGACCGGCAGTTCCTTTTAACAAAGTATAATAGTCTCGCCGAAGCGGATCCACCCCTCCGTTAGGCCATCCGCCCGTAAGGGAAGCAACACCACCAACATTCCAAATAAACGACACGCCATTTTGTGTCACAGTCAAGTCCGCACCCCCTCGCAAGCTAATCTGAGTCCAATTGCCAAACTGCCCCGGAATCACCATCCCATCAACATTCGATGGCTCTCCAGAATTAGGAATATCCCCTACATCAATACTCACAAGAGGCTCTGAGGATCCAATACCTGAACCAACAACCAATGCCGCTCCAGATAACAATAGACGGTTTTTTAAGCGAATAGCCATAATTATTACATGCAATTTAACTGTGTGTGAGAAACTATTTTTCCCAAATTGAGCATGGAACATCGTCTAAGATTGACTCTCCCTCAAGCAAAAATCACGGACGAACATCAGAAATCAAAACCTAAGATATTATCCATCAATGAGTAAGAGAGTTTGATAGATTCTCGGCACTAACCATCATAATTTTTGGACGAAATACCTACAATCATTTGCCTTTGTCAGACTGGCCAACATAGCCCAATCCCCGCAAAAATTTTGACGCCCTCTTCAAACACAATTGATAATTTCGATCTCCGTTCGATGGACGAAAAGTCGCATCGTTGAAAAAACCATGCCCCGCCCCCTCAAAAGACTCCAACTCACACACATTCCCTGCCCCAACCATCAATTTCTGAAACCGCACCACATTCTCATGAGGAACCACCCGGTCTGCTTTCCCATGCAACAACAAAGTGGGCGGTAAGCCGGCCCTTATATGATGGCAAGGAGACACTTTCTCCTTGTTTGCTTTCCCTACCTTCAACATCCCAAATCCCCGCTCCGTCGTATCAATCACCGGATTAAAAAGTACCATCGCATTTGGTTGACTGCTTACCTCCACATTCTCCCCCTTCCCTTCATATCCTTCAATCACACCTGAACACGCCGCCACATGTCCACCCGCAGAACCACCAGCGGCCACGACTTGATTGACATTCACTCCCAGCTTTTTCGCATTCTCCCTCACCCAACGAATCGCAGACTTCCCATCTTCCACACAATCGAATGGCGTCGCACCATGTTTTTTCTTCACCCGGTGTTCAGCCGAAATCCCAACAAATCCCATCTCGGCAAAATCCCGAGCATACCGAAAAAATTGCTTGGGATCTCCACCCACCCACCCACCACCGAAAAAGAAAACGATCACTGGGCGCTGATCACCCACCTCATGCCCCTTCGGATTAAAAATATGGAGCTTCAACTCAACTTCCCCAACCCTTTTATAAGTCTCCACACCATCCACCAATACTCCTTCCTTCGCCAGACTTTGACCCAAGAACAAAACCCAGAAGATCACCGGCAAAAACAACCATCTCATAACCAAACAAATACTCTCCATGCCTCAACAAACATTCAACTCAGTTCACGAATCAACGAGCCCGATAGAATCCAGATCCCCCCTCCACTTCAACCCATACCGGACTCGATGGCTGAGGATCCAACAAAGTCCATGTTTCCAGATCCGTCGACGTTTCAAGTAAACCAGAATATCCAAACATCAGCCCAAAGTCATCCCGAGAATAAACCGACATCGTTGCCCGAGGCGATTCGACCCAACTTCTCCAAAGATCATACGAGCTCTGATAGTGACTCGCCGGCTTGCTCGCCAAACCAAACGTATGCAAAATCACCGGCCCTCGATAGCCCACCCGATCCAACGCCTCGACAAACAGACGAGAATCAAAATCACCCTCACTCAACGGCTGAATTGAATCAGACCAATCGCTCGAATTATCAACAAAGGCTTGGTTTGCCCCATTGATCGAAACCAAAGCAAGTTTGTCTCCCGCGGCTCTCAAAACCTCCTCTAACCGATCCCCATTCCCCGCCCGAATCTCATGACACAAATGAGCAGACACCTTAATGTTTGTTTGGGACGACGCCCTGACATACCCCATCGCCTCTTCCAGACTCTGAATCGCAAAGAGTGCTTCACCGTCATGCGGATAAATATTCAAATCTAACCCGAACTCCCCGGCCCGGACCGCCACCGCATCTACCAAACTCTGTAAACCAGAACGATCGACAGCATTCCCCTTTCTGAAAATACACCAAAAGAGAGCCCCTTCATCCGACAAAGTCTGCAAAACTTGGCTCCAATGGTCATTGTTGATTTCATTAGGATTGTCCAACCACGCCGTCAAAAATCCACAAAGCAATTTCGTGCCCGGCCGCTCCAATTGATATCCCTGCCACCGGGCTAAATCATGAGACTTCGAAAGATTCATCGCCAACCCATCAAAGCCGATAGTCGTCAAACGATCAATTTGCTCACCAGGCGTAGCACCCCGAAGATCGAAATCAAACACCCCAAAAGCTTGATTTGCCAAAGGACTTTGTCCCCTCGCCGAGAAGCACCCAACCAATATAAACAAAATCAAGCCAATCTTCATCACTCTCTCCCTACAGAAAATCATACTTCACATCTATTAATTTGTCTCACCTTTCCCGCTACGCACACTCATCACCAACTCTTTCGACCACGACTCCACAGGAAATTGTGATTCAAGGTTGATCGCCCTTGCTCATTGCTAACCATCGATAGACCTCTCAATCTTCATCAACCCACTCAAAAATCAGACCCAACCGCCTTAATTCTTCTTCTGCCTCCTCCTTCTGACATCCGGTCAATGAGAACTGAACAGATTCGCCATCAAGAATCTCTTCAACCTTTCGTTTTGAATCTGCAAGCCCAAGTTTTCCGGACTCCATAAAGAACCTGATCGCAGAAATTACCAAAAGTCCTTTATTCCACCCAATCACCTCAACAGTCATTCAGAAGAAATGACTCGAATCGCCATCTCATTCGATTCCAAAAATCGATCTTCTTTCCACTTCTATAATATTATTCAAAACAGAAGAATCACCGCAGATGAGAGCATTCATCCCTTATCAACTACGAACTGGAAAGCTCGATCATTTTCCAGACCCCTCTCACCCCACCACCTTCCTTGCCTGGAACCAACAAACACTCGCTCTACCTGACAATGGCACTCACTTTGGTTTTGCCTTTCAAGGAACATCGAAGCTAGAGACAAATTACGGAAGTTTTCCTGTCGAGTCCGGTTTCTACTTCGCGATACCAGGGTCCGCATCACTCACCGGCCCAGGTAGTGGAATCATCATCACATCTCACTACCACCAAGGAATTTTTAACGTCGGCGGCCCCATCGAAGAAAAAGGTCGTCTCCAATACATTGACGGGTGCACTGACACCCTAATCATCCCCCCCTAAAACTCGGTCAACCCTGCCTCAACCTCCTCCACATCCCGCCAAACACAGCCCAAACCCGGCACACACATCCCTCACTCCGTCTTGGCATGATTGTTTCAGGAAAAGGCCACTGCGTCACACCCAATGCAGAAATCCCCCTCCAACCCGGCACCATCTTCTGCATCCCAGCAAATGCCCCACACAGCTTCCACACCAACTCGACCAACTCCCTGCGTGTCATCGCCTATCACCCTGACAGTGACTTCGGCCCCACCGATCACGACCACCCCATGGTGAACCGAACCATCATCAACTCTCAGTCATGAAATGTCCCCAATGCTCAAAAAATCACCACTACTCAGCGGGTCCTATCTGCAAGTGCGGATACCACTTCATTCTTTCACCAAAGGAAGACCTCAAAATTACCGATAACCTTTTCCATGCAATCATCCGCAGAGCCAGCGGAAACCAAACCATCCGATACACCAGAACTCAACTCTACACCGCTAGCTATCGACTCAAAGAACTTCGACGTCGCAAGGAATATAAACGAGCTTTGTTCACAACTCTAATTTGCTTCTCCCTCATGGTTCTCTTCGCAGTTCTCATCGGCACCTCCATCCTCCCTATGGGTGCCGTCGTGGTGTTTTTTCCTCTCGGTATTTTTGCTCTTATCTCGACCCTCATCCTCATCTGCTCTCCCTTTTTTAAAACCAAACCTCACTACTTTCCCGCTTGGGAAAACACCCTCAGACAATGGACCGCCGCCGGCCAAAGTATCCCAGGCCTCCTCACCAACCCAACCTACCAAGACGACTCGCCAACACCCTGGCCTGAGAATGATATCAACTCATACGGCATCAACCGCATCCTACTCTGTGATTCAACCGAACTCGTTGACCTCCTCACTCTCAACGGATTTCACACGGCTAACGGGTGCCTGATTCTCACCCTCGACGATTACCCTCATCACGTTGCCGATCGAGCCCTCCAATCCCTCAATGCAACCCCTGCCCCAGATGTCTTTCTCCTCCACCAAGAAGACAACGGCGAATTTGCCAAACAAGCCGCCCAATTCCTCCCCGAACAATCAGCTGCAAAAATCCACGACCTCGGCTTTCTAAAGACACAAACACAATCATCCAAGTTCCTCAAAATCATGTCCAAACAAATCTCCCCTCTCACCCCGGACATCTTCCTCTATCCAAACCTCTCTTCCCTCCTCGGTCGCGCCATCAACTCCCTTCAGACCATCGGTTCACTCGCCACAGAAGCCGAGAGAAAAGCATACCAAAAATCTACCGCACACGATCCCATTCTCATCTACGAAACCTCATTTTGGTCAATTGATTGGGATAGTGATGACGATGGAGGTGACGATGGCGAATAAATTGAACCAAACACTGAAACAATGGGCGCACTCTTCGGCTGGATCGGGTCACCCCCAAGAAACTGGAAAAACCAGATCTCTCAAACTCTTACCCATCGGGGAACTCAAACCGAAACTCAACCATTCCTGCTAGGCGCTTTCCACCTCATCCCCGGATTTAACCAAGGGTCTTGGAAAAAAACGACCCACACCATCTCCGCCCTCTCAGGCTCCCGCCAAGACTTTCCACTCCCACCAACCGATCAACCCGTCGGATCGCCCTTCATTCACGCTCACTGGAACTCCAAAACCCAAACCCTCACTCTCGTCCGTGATGGTGCCGGACGGCGCACCGTCTACTACACCACCCACCAAAACACCTTCGTCTTTGCCACCGAACCAAAAGCCCTCCACCGCCTGCCAGGATTCAGCCGCCAAATCCAACCCGCCTCACTAGCCTCCTTCCTCGCCTTCTCCTTCATCCCCGGCAAACACACCATGCTCAATGGAATTCACGAACTCCCCGCTGGACACATTCTAAGCTACCATGCTCCAACCAAAAAAATAACGACAATTAGATGGTTCTTTCCCGAAAACGCCACATCACTCACTGACCAAATAAACATCCCAGACCACTTACGGCACCTCCACCAACAAGCCATCACCGATATTCTCCCACCAAACAATCAAGACCTAGCCGTCTTCCTTTCTGGTGGTCTTGATTCTTCTGCCGTCGCCGCCGAACTCAAACAACTCGGGCACAAACCAACCTGCTTCTCCATCGCCTTTGGCAGAAAACACCAAAACGAAACCTTCTTCGCACGTCAAGTCGCCCAACACCTTAAGCTCCCCCACCACATCATCCCAATAACCCCACGACAGTTCACCCGGGACCTCCGTTCCCTTGTATGGCACCTCGACGAACCGATTGGCGACCCTGTCACCATGCCCAACCACCAACTCGCCAAACACATCGCCTCCCAGGGATACCAATACACCTTCAACGGCGAAGGCGGAGACCCCTGCTTCGGAGGACCAAAGAACCTCTACCTACTCCTCGCCCACTGGTATCACCAAGGACCTCCCTCGCCCCACTTCCGCGAAGAAATCTACCTCGCTTCGTTCCGGCGTGCCTTCAACGACATCCAAAACCTCCTCGTCCCCGAACTTCAAAAACAGATCGACTTTGAGCAACACCTCTTCCAACCACTCACCTCACACCTTCACAACTCTCAGATACCTCGCCTCCTCGACCGCCTCATGGCGATCAATATGCGCTTCAAAGGAGCCCACCTTATCCTCCCCAAAATTGAACGCCTCCTCGGATCTACACAAATGCTCCCTCTCTCTCCCCTCTTTGACGAACGCCTCATGCAACTCTCTTTCCAACTCCCAACCGAATGGAAGATCCGCAACGGTGTTGATAAATTTGCTCTCCGACAAGCATACCAAAACCTTCTGCCCCATTCCGTGATTCATCGCCCCAAAGTCGGCATGCGCGTCCCCGTCAAATCATGGTTCGAAAAAGAACTCCGCCGTCTCAGCAAACAAACTCTCTCCCCCAAGAACATCAATCAAGGAGGGATCTTTCAACCCACCCGAATCAAACAACTCCTCAATTTCGAAACCGAAGAACGACACACACGCCATGGCATGAACCTTTGGATGTTAGTCATCTTGGAACTTTGGAGGCAAGTGATTCTCGAAGGTGAAATGTGAGATTTTGTCCTCATACTAAAACCTTCTTAGTATGGATACCAACGTCGTTTCTCCCACTTCCCCACAATCTGGTCGATCTCGTTTTTCCCTTTGGACAGACCGGAAACTAACTTCCTCGCAATCACCAACTCTTTTAACCGCTGAACTTTTTCCGCTTTCCCGAACCGCTTCGAAAACTCCACATATTTGGAAAATTTTCCATCAATAACTTCACTCGAGACAGGCTGACTGAAAAGTAAAAGACCCACAGTAATGCGGACAAGCGGGTCTTTGCTCTCCCACCACCTTCTCATCACAAATTGACCTTCACCACGCTTCCAGAGAACAATCAAGTTTGATACTCCCAAGTTCTCTACAAGGTCGTTATGAGCCACTCTCTTGAAATCAGTCGCCCACTTCCCTTCTCCCTTCGGAAATTCTCGCTCTAATTTCTCTACCTCTTTTGCGATCTCAACAAACTTTTGATGATACACAAGAAGTTCCTTGGTTTCGACGGCTTTAACGATCGCCAAAAGCTCTTCCTCAGCATTCATATCTACAAGAAAGATCCCGAAAAAGAGAAAGCACCACATCCTGGTCACTGAAGAACAATTCCCATCGAAGCTGAATGCTTTTTTCATCCAGGAAGATAGCTCAAAACGAAAATATTGCACTCTCGTTCCCTCCGAGAAATTTTCACCCAAACCAACACAGGGTTATTATCCGAAACCCTCTCTACACAAGGGATCGCTTTTCAACCCAGAGCACCTAAGCCAAAACTTTCTCAAAAGAGCAACGTTCCTTCAAAGAGCAAACTCCTCCTCCTTAAAACCGCTCGATGAACTTCACTAAATTCCACCACTCCCAGATGAGCCCCCAAGCTTCACCTTATTCTGCCTCACCTTAACTTTGATCCCATACTTTTCCGGATCAGCATTTGCGGGCTCCCCCACATATTCAACGTAAATCGTCGCCTCTCGCTGATTCGCACCAACATTCAATTTCAACCAATCGATTTCAGCCCCTGCCGGAATGAAATCTCCCGATCCCAAAACCAAAGCCAACGACGCTCCGCTAGTCCTCTGATTCGCAGGTTGATTCCAAAGCCGAATTCCCCGCTTGCTAACCATCACCGGATGCGGATCACCCGCACCTCCATTTCGCAAACCTCCTCCAATCCAAGGCTCGGACATCGAAGCATATTCAAAAGTAACCTTCGCAAACTCAGGATCAAAACCACCCTTCAATTCAACCACCAACGGAACCAACTGGAAACCAGCGCCTGCCGAATTCGCATTTGAAAACCCAGCCAACCGAAAACCATCTGCGTAGTCAGGCAAACCATCCCCATCTGCATCTCCTTGACTTGGAGTCACCAGTTTTCCATCCGCTGCCTGGTCTCCTTCAATGGCATCTTCCGCAGCAGAACGATCCGGGAGACCAAAGCCATTGTTATCATCAGAATCTCCATCCAAATCAACCGACACGGATTGAATCCGAACGTTCCGATGAACCTGGCTTGCGTTATCACCTCCATCATAGGTGACCGCAAATCGACCCTGACTCTCACCCGGAGACACCACCAACACCGCACTCAAAAGATTACCCTCTTTTTTTAATGAACCTGCCTCGATGGTGAGTCCGCTACTACTCTTAAGAGCACCCGACACCTTTGCTTTGTCCACGTCCTTCATTCCTTCCGCTAGCCTCACTAAAACATTCACTTTGAAGGTTCCCACTTCCCGCGCCGGATACAAGATAACCGGTCCCTCAGGGCCATCCATGATCACAATCGCTTCATCATTGTCGGTAGTCACACTCAAGACCTGCGAAAAATTTTCCCCGGTTGGATTCAGAGGCGTATTGATGGAACTCACGATCAGGGTCGTCGCTAACAAAACGGCCTGAATAAGCCAAACGCACGATCTAAAATTGCTCAATTTTGTTGTCATAAAATAATTCTAGTTAGGTAACTGATGATGTTGGCGAAGTGATTTTAAGGCCGTTGTCGCAGCGTACTGAAATTGAGGATGATCAAGAAGCGATTCCAACAAACTCACATCAGCCTCAGATCCAACCACACCTAAAACAGCAACAGAATTTAACCGAACATCCGAACTCCCTGACTGATTGCCAGCCAGAGCACGGATGGCCTCAAGATGTTCACTCAAACCAAAACTACCAACGGCTTGAATTGCAGAACAGCACGTCTGCAGACTAACCTCCACTTTCCCCTCAATTACCCCAGAGATCCATGGCTCCAATTTCGTCAATATCTGATCAATTTTATTCTCATCGAACCCTCCCGCTTTCATATCAGCGAAAACTCTCAAAACAGTTCCCGGTATCGACGTAAACGCCAACGATTCGTCACTAATGACCGAACCCAACACATGAATTGACTCCTTGATCACATCCTCATCAACCTCACACGGATAACCTAATTCCTTTCCTCGCGGTGTCAGCCACTGACCCAAATGTTGGGCAGCATAATCTCTCATCACAGGATCCAATTCCGAGTCCATCAAAATTTCAGTCAATTCGTCCGCGTACCGATCCTTCCCCAATCCACGACGCCTCAACTGCTCCATGATCTCATTCGCCACAACCCACCAACCCTCTTCCGCACCCATTCTAGGTTGATGGCGCAATAAACCGAAAAGAAAATCAACATCCTCTGATCGCAAAGTCCTCGTATTCATTTCCCTCAAAATTCCCGCCCGTTTCTGCCACAAAACCTTTGAATCTGTGAGCACAGCCCAGCGCCTCTCAGTCTCTCCACCACCCATTTTGAGGCCTTTCTCTTCCAAAACCCCTCCCAGATCGACGACCTCTTCCTTCTCCTCGCGGCTCTCCCAATAAAACCACCCCACCCCCAACAAGAGGACAAGTCCGATTGGTAGTATAATTTTTGATTTCATTTGCTTAAGACGACTAAAGGAAAACCGAACGAACATCTACTAACGACGCCCAATAAATTGGCCATTCCGATCGTAAAGATCGATATGGTGACAGTACCCCCCACTCATCCCTGTCGGGAATAGAAACTCAAGATGAGCAACCCCGTTCACAAAATCTCCCTCACTAAAGCTCTTCACTGTCGTGCCATCCAAAAAGGTAACCCCACCTCGGAAAATAGTGACCACAACAGAGCCCCCCGGAGGCAAATCACTAACAACAAGGGGCGAAATAAGCGTCGAATTTCCAGGAAAGACTGAACTCGGAAGAATCGTCGTCAGATCATTTTGTAGAGCATCTGAAAGCTCAATCACCTGAACCGTCTTAACCCCAACAATCGGACCTCCTTCACTGAGACGAGCAACAAGCTTCCGTTCTCCTCGGCGTCTTGGAGTCAGATCAATTTGAACCTGCTCTCCAACCAAACCAACACCACTAACAGAAATCGAATCACCTCCCTCAAAAAACAAATCTCCATCTACTTTCGAAGTCGGTTCCGTCACTCTACCAGACAAGTTAACCGTAAGATCTTGCACCCCCGAAAATTCGGCTTGCTTCACAAATACTTCTAACTCTCCCGTTTGCCCACTTGGGTGAACAGCTCGGATCACTTGTCTCCCAGGCTCATCAAACCGATAAATGTAATTCTCCAGATCCGATGCCAGGGTATGTGTTCCCGCCCCCCCTCCCGACAAGATCGCTCTGCCAAACACCTGCACCTCGGCCAAAGACAAAAGAAAGTGCCCTTCCCGATTTGGTCCAATAAATTCGACCCGAACAACTCTTCCGGTGGCGGCCTGATCAAGTGTCCAGAGCTCCGACCGCTGAGCGTGGCCCGAAGTCACATAAAAATCCTGGGAGACAACGACAGCTCCAGAAGAATCCAAAAGACTGACTCTGTAATTTGAAAGACGTCGGACACAACAATCTTCACGATTCCAGATCTGCACGTCTGAAATCAAAGCATCCCGTCCTAGATCAACTTGCCACCAGCTTCCCTGAAAGTTAGCCGTGTGCGTCACACTGCCATTCCCCCAGCGCCCATCCGTATTATTATCAATCGCTCTTTCCGGAGATCCGCCATGAGCGGTCGATGATTGCGTCGCCACCGCAGATGAATGAAGAGCCAAATTTTCCTCAGGCCCCAGAGAAGCCACGTTTCCAGGAAGTTCCAAAATCACCTCTCCTCCAACTCCCCCCCCATCCGACAACTCTTGTCCCAACACCTCCACTTCTGCCAAAGAAATCAGCTGAGTCCCTCCACGACCAACTCCCAATTTATCAACGCGAACAACCTGGCCCACGACCGGCGAATCAAGAAGCCAACGCTCGTTGAGGCCAACACTACCACTCGTCACGTAGAAATCTCGGCTGGTAACGACCCCACCACTTGCATCCAGAATACTCAGGCGAAAATTGGACAAACGATTTGCGCAACAATCCGTTCGATTCCAAAGAACGACCTCCGAAATTGATCGATCTTGTCCCAAGTTCACCTGCCACCACGTTCCAGGTCGACTATCCGTGTGAGTCACACTCCGATCAAAATATCGACCATTGGTATTTCCATCAATGGCCAAGCTAGCCAAACCATCCCAACTCGTCGTAGACTGGGTCGCAACAGCGCCATTCTCTAAAGCTAAATTTTTGACCTCTCCAATTGGCACCCGACCTCCGGGTTCGGCTCCAAAAACCTGGACCTCAGCCAATGAAAGCAAACGAGTATTTCCACGGCCATTTCCCAATTTTTCGATTCGAACAAAACGACCAATCGTCGTGGAACTCAGACTCCAAGACTCCGAAACTCCAACAAATCCTGAGCTAACATAAAAATCTTGAGCCGTCACAACAGCTCCAGACTCATCCAAAATACTCAGTCTAAAATTTGAAAGACGATTGCCGCAACAATCAGTTCGATTCCATAAAACCACCTCAGAAATGGGTCGTACCTGACCCAAGTCAACTTGCCACCAATCCAATGATTGGCTGAGCGTATGAGTCACACTCCCATCGAAGTATTGACCATTTGTATTTCCGTCGATCGCCAAAGATGCTGGACCATTCCAACCAGTACTGATCTGGGTCGCAACCACCCCAGGCTCTAATGCCCAATTCTTCAACTCACCTCCTCCCCCTCCACCAGGACCAGTCGGTCCATTACCAGGATAAGCCACCAGTTTCAAAGAATCACCTTTTCGCACCACAATCGGCTCATTTTGAAAAACATTTGTTTCTTCCCATTCGATCGACCCAGATCGAGTCCCGCCTGATCCAAAATCAACCATAAACGGAGTCGACCCCTCATTCTGAAGAGGAAGGTTGGCGAACCAGTGATCGAAATCAACTCCCTGTTGGACAGGTTGGCCGTTCAACGTAGCTCCGAATTCTTGAGTACCCTCTATAAACGCCGGAGAGGTCCTTGAAGTCGCACCAAACGATTTCAATGACTCACCAACCGACAAATTCGCAATGACCCAATCAGGTGTTCCGTCACCATTCAAATCAGCACCGATAGGACGAACTAAATCAACCCGAGTGATTGCGACCATCCGACGTGCTAATAAGTTATCAACTGTCAATGTAATGGAATGATTTCCTGCACTTAATCTTGGAGTGAAAACTCGAAGCAAAAACTCACCATCCGGACCATAAACAAGCTCATGGCGACCACGAAAAATCCCATCTACCATCACCTCAACATCAACCACTTCATGGCTGTAAACATCACCCAAAAGCTTTGTGCCAAGATTTAAGATCCAATAACCCGATGATGGCACCGAAAAATCCCAACGAATATCTCCACGAAAAGAACTCGGCACCAGACCAATCGAAGTTGAAGTCCAGGTCGAACTCGCATCAACAAAAGAACTCAAAGCAAACTGTTGCTGTAACTGCTCAGCCGGGGCGTCACTTTGTAATGGATTTGTCGAATACGAACGAACTTCTTTCCCATCCGACAAGCCATCATTGTCAGAATCAGCATTCGCAGGATTTGTTCCCAAAAGATATTCTTCCCGATTGGTCAGACCGTCTGAATCGAAATCACCCCGCTCACCTTCCCGACTCCTAGCAAGTAAACCGTTTTCCCCATCATCTAAGCCAAATGATCGCTCCCAACCATCCGGAAGATAGTCATCATCTTGATCCTCACTTTCAGTGACATAACGAGAAAGAAACGACGTCGGAATGGCTTCCCGAGCTGCTCCCGGTCGAGCCCAAGCGACACTAACATGATAATCATTCCCATAACCACGTTGAGATAGAATCTCCAAAAAGTAACGCTGCCCAGCAACCAATCTCACCGGTTCACTCATCTGAGCAAGGGATTGATCCCATCGATTCACATCCGTAGACGATATTCCATTACCCGTCCCATAATCATGCCCCAAGGCAATCAACCGGCGCTTTCGGTATTTTGTCTGATCACCACTCAACCAAAATTCAGCACCACCAAGCGCACTCAACCAAAATCGATAATCTCCAGTTGTCGGCGCTGTCACATATCCTCTCATCCTCGCTCCGGAGTGCTCCTCCAAATCTTGATAACTGTTTGTTTGAACAAACTGTATCGTATCTGGAGCCATGTAAAATGGATCACAACGCACCAGTTCATCAACGCTATAAAACGGCACACCTGACCATTTTTCGACAGTAAGCTCTCCGCGAGCGGACGGGCAATAGAAACTAATTCCAGCAATTGCTAGGGCAAGGATTCGTAGACAATGAGTTTTAATGGCCATGTTCTTTCGATTGTTTGATCAGGAAAGAACAGAACGCTTCCAACGAAGCAAATAGGCTTCAGGGGAGTGCCGTAAAACTCACGTAATCGGGAGTTTTTCAAGCTTGTGCGTGCTATTCATACTAATAAGTGAACCAATATTCACCCCTTAGTTGCATGGAACTTAAAAAGGAATTGCCACTTTTCAAGTCTTTCTCTGCAATTATTTGTGTCAGAGAAATCCTACCCATCTATCACGCCCCCCATTTTAACCATTCAATTGGCTTCCCAAAAAAATGAAGAGAAAGCCGCCACAACATGTCTAACCCGGATATTTTATGAAGCACAGTTTGTGAAAGCCTGAAAAGCTTCAGATCGGCCCCCTCCGCAATAAACTTAGGAAGAATAGGCCTAGCCTAATTCTGTAGCCCAATCAGACTCGAGGAGAAGACGAACCTCTCTCGTTTGGAGAACCGAAAACTACCTCCGCTTACGCTTCAGCTTCAACATCGCCTCAGATTTTGCGATCAAGACCTGCAACGCAGCCATCTCATCCTGATCATCCGTCACTCCATCAAGAGCATCCTGGGCCCGTTTCATTGCCTCTTCAACCTGCTCCTCATCGATCGCATCTTCACCAATCGCCAAGTCGATCAACACCGACACCTTATTGTCAGCAACCTCAACAAATCCCTCGCCAACAGCCAATTCCTCAGTCTTGCCGTCCTTCAAATAACGAAGCTCACCCGGTGATACCGGAGCAACCAATGCGGCGTGAAGCTCCAAGATTCCCATCTCTCCCTCACTTCCGGGAATGTAAACATCATCCACGGTATCCGAGAAGATCGTCTTCTCCGGAGTCACAATATCGAGTTGGAATCCCATGAGCTCTACGCGGTCAAAATCTCAAAAACTTACTCTTTCTCCACCGAATCAATGCCTGCCTTCATGTAGAAGTTTGATTCAGGCACTTCATCGTGCTTCCCATCCAAAATTTCCGCAAAGCCTTTCACCGTCTCTGCAACCGGAACGTAAACCCCTTTTACACCGGTGAAAATTTCCGCCACGTGGAATGGCTGAGACAAGAAACGCTGAATCTTACGCGCACGGAAAACAGTCAGCTTATCCTCATCAGAAAGTTCATCCATCCCCAAAATCGCAATGATATCCTGCAAGTCCTTATACTTCTGCAAAACACCCTGCACACCTCGAGCCACTTTATAATGCTCCTCCCCCACGACCTCAGGCGCCAAAGCATTAGACACCGACGCCAAAGGATCAACCGCCGGATAAATTCCAAGCTCTGCCAACGAACGCTCCAACACCACTGTCGAATCCAAGTGAGCAAAAGTGTTAGCCGGAGCCGGATCCGTCAAATCATCAGCCGGAACATAGACCGCCTGGAACGAAGTAATCGAACCCTTCTTAGTCGAAGTAATACGCTCCTGCAATCCAGCCATCTCTTCAGCCAATGTCGGTTGGTAACCCACCGCCGAAGGTGTCCGGCCAAGAAGCGCCGAAACCTCAGAACCAGCTTGGGAGAATCGGAAAACGTTGTCCACAAAGAGAAGAACATCCTGATTCTCTTCATCACGGAAATACTCCGCCATGGAAAGAGCAGACAAAGCCACACGAAGACGAGCACCCGGAGGCTCATTCATCTGCCCATAAACAAGGGCCACTTTCGAATTTGAAATATTCTCCAAATCGATCACGCCCGCTTCGGACATTTCCTCATAAAGATCGTTACCTTCACGAGTCCGCTCACCCACACCTGCGAAAACCGAGTAACCGCCGTGGTTCTTCGCAATATTGTTGATCAGTTCCATGATCACAACCGTCTTGCCCACACCCGCACCACCAAACGCGCCAACCTTACCACCCTTCGTGAAAGGACAAATCAAATCAATCACCTTAATCCCCGTCTCCAAAATCTCAGCCGATGTCGCCTGATCAACCAAAGGAGGAGCGGGACGGTGAATCGGATAACGCTTCTCATGAGGAACAGGCCCCCCCTGATCAACCGCATCACCAGTCACATTAAAGATACGCCCAAGAACTCCACCACCAACAGGCACGGAGATCGGCACCCCACGGTCAGTCAAGGTCATGCCACGCTTCAGGCCCTCTGTCGTGCTCATCGCAACCGCTCGCACCCAGCCGTCACCAAGGTGCTGCTGAACTTCGAGAACAAGCGTCGTGTCCTCTCCAAACAATTGATAAGTCACCTCGAGGGCGTTGTAGATCTCAGGGAGCTTTGCGGCCGACGAAAAATCGGCATCGACGACAGCACCGATGACTTGGACGATGGTTCCTTGGTTGCTCATGATTGGAAAAGTTAAGGATTAAAGAAGTTCAGTAGATAGGTTGTTCAAAAATTAAAAGATAGGCAGACTCTCCGATCACTCCATGGCTTTCATTGCAGTCGTAATCTCAAGAAGCTCAGCTGTAATCGCAGCCTGTCGCGCCTTGTTATATTCAAGAGTCAATTCCTTGACCAAATTGTTCGCGTTATCGGTCGCCGATTTCATCGCCACCATCCGAGCCGAATGCTCAGAGGCCCGCGCTTCTACCAACATCTGATAAACCTGAAAATTAATATACAGAGGAAGTAGCTTGTCCAAAACACCCTGTGCGTTTGGCTCAAACTCGTAATCCATATTCATGGCAGCAGCCCCGTCCGTCTCCTCAACCGTGCCCTCTCCAACCCCCTCATAATCCTGCTTCTCGGCCAAAGAGTCAGCTTCAATAGGCAACAATTGCGCCACATGAGGCTTCTGAACCAAGGTGCTCTTAAAGTCACTGAACGCAACACTGACCTTGTCATATTTGCCGCTCAAAAACTGATCCGTCAAAAACTTGGCGATCGGTTTCGCATCATTGAAGGGAACCGGATCCGCCACTTCCCAATCAGCCACCAAAGAATCACCCGCCTTAGCGAGGGACTTTCGAAGCTTCTTACCGACAGTCGTATACTCAACTTCTTCCCCAGCCTTGGAGCGAACCTCCTTAAGCAAATTGGTATTTAAACCTCCACAAAGACCACGACTCGTAGAGATGACCAACATCAACTCCTTCCCTCCCTCACGCTGACCCAACAAAGGGTGGGATTCTTCATCCGCGTTCCCTTTCAAGTTAACAAGAACCTTGTTCAACTTGTCAGCATAATCCCGACCCGCAACAGCCTGGTCCTGGGCCTTCTTCATCTTCGCCGCAGCCACCAGCTCCATCGCTTTGGTAATCTGCGAAGTGCTTTTCACCGATTTAATTCGGCGGCGGATGTCACGAAGGTTGGCCATAATGGATTAGCTTAAAATGATTGGTAAAATCTCTACCCGATGATTCGTCAAAATTTACTTCCAGTTCCCTTTGAAGTCCTCAAGAGCAGTCTTCAATCCGTCAACCACCCCGTCAGTCAACGCCTTATCGTCCGCAATCAACTGGAGGACGTCAGACTTACGAGTCGACATAAACTCCTGCAGCTGCTCCTGGCACTCTTTCACCCGAGCGACCTCAACATCATCAAAGTAGCCATTCTGCATCGCCCACAAAACCGCAACCTCCATCTCCATCGCCATCGGCGAATACTGATTCTGCTTGAACAACTCCACAATCCGCTGACCACGATCGATTTTGGCCTTGGTCGCATCATCCAAATCAGAACCAAACTGAGCAAACGCCTGCAACTCTCGGAACTGAGCCAAATCCAATTTTGTCGTTCCCGAAACTTTCTTAATCGCCTTCGTCTGTGCCGCTGATCCCACCCGAGAAACGGACAAACCAACCGAAATCGCTGGACGAATCCCCTGGTAGAACAAATCAGTTTCCAAGAAAATCTGACCATCCGTAATCGAAATCACATTCGTCGGAATATAAGCCGAAACATCACCAGCTTGGGTCTCAATAATTGGCAAAGCAGTGATCGAACCACCACCTTCTTTCTCCGAAAGTCGCGCTGAACGCTCCAACAAACGAGAATGGAGATAGAAAACATCACCAGGATAAGCCTCGCGACCTGATGGACGACGAAGAACAAGAGAAACCTGACGATAAGCCACCGCCTGCTTCGACAAGTCATCAAAGACAATCAAAACATCCTTCCCCTGATCCATGAGATACTCCGCAAGGGCACAACCGGTATAAGGAGCAAGGAACTGGTTCGTCGCCGAATCTGACGCCGATGCCGAAACAACGATCGTGTTATCAAGAGCACCTGCTTCCTCCAACGTTGCCATTGTTCGTGCAATGTTCGACTGCTTTTGACCAATCGCGACATAAACACAGTATACAGGCTTGTGATCTTTTAAACGTCCCTCAGCCGCTGCCTTATTCTGATTTGCTTGGGAAATGATCGTATCAATCGCAATCGTCGTCTTACCAGTAGAACGATCACCAATGATCAATTCACGCTGACCACGACCAATTGGAATCATCGCATCAATCGCCGCGATCCCGGTCTGCAAAGGAACCGAAACTGACTTCCGCTCAATAATCCCTGGCGCAATCTTCTCCACCGGATATTCACCTGATGCCGCAATCTCGCCCTTCCCGTCAATGGGCTGAGCCAAAGTATTCACCACCCGACCCAAAAAGGCCTCGCCAACGGGCACCGAAAGAAGCTTTCCAGTTGTCCGGCACTCCATGCCTTCAGTAATGTGCTGGCCATCACCAAGGAAAACGACCCCGACTTCACCCTCTTCCAAGTTCAAAGCCAAACCAGTCAATCCACCCGGAAATTCAATCATCTCATTCAACTGCGCATCGCTAAGCCCTTCGACTTTCGCGACACCGTCTCCGGTCTCACGCACAATCCCGACATTCGTTTTCTCCACGGACGTTGTAACGTTCGCGATCTGGGCTTCCAGTTCCTGAAGGATGCTGCTCATGATTTCAATTGAGGTTTGGAGTGATTTTTAGATGAAACTTAACTGTTTCTGCTTCGATTAAAGTGAGTTCTCTAACCGCTCGAGGCGGGACTTGACCGAGCCGTCAAAGACATCATTCCCAACACGCACTTTCATGCCGCCAAGAAGCTCGGGATTAACAAAAAATTCAAAAACAAGATCCTGACCATACTTCTCACGAAGAGAGCTCTGGACCTTACCAGCAGTTTCAGGATCGAGTGGTGTCGCACTCTCCACCTTAACCTGCTTCTCTGCCAACTTCGAACGAACCAATCGCTTCAAAGTCTGCAAAATGCCCCGATAATCGCGCGGCTTATCGGTTGCCAATCGAACCATCGCAACCCGCAAATGATCCTCATTGATCTCCCCGTTCTGGGTGCACAAGCGGAAGATCCGCCGCGCTGTCGTTTGTGCCACCTTTGAAGCTTTCATAACGAGAGATCTACTTTCTAAGCCAAATTAGTTTTGCATCGTCGCCACCGCCTCATCGCTAATCCGGCGTTGGTCGTTCTCATCCAAAGTCTTCCCTGTCACCTGCGACGTCGTCGCCACCACAAGCCTACCAAATTCCTGCTTCAACTCCGCCGCCATCGTTGCCCGCTCCGCCCGCGCTGCCTCTTCAGCCTTGGTAATGATATTCTGAGCCTGTGCGACAGCCTCCTGCGTCTTCTGCTCAGTCAGCGTCGCCGCACTGTCCTTGGCCTCCGTAATCAACCGCTTCGCATCAGCGTTCGCAGCCTCCAACAATGCCGCCTTCTCCTTCTCACTCTGCGCAAGCTTCTCCTCGATCTCAACAAGCTTTGCCTCACCATCTTCGATCCGCTGACGACGCTTGTCTAAAAGGCCCTGAATTGGACCGATTGCAAATTTCTTCAGAACAAATAGAACAAGAACGAAGTTGATCAACTGGGCAATAAAGAAAGGCCAAGTAACGCCAAACTTAGTGAAGATCCCTGAAAGACCACCAGCTGTTTCGGCATCGGCTGCTGCTGCAAGAATGAATGTCATCGTTCTGAAACTATTTTGGAGTGTTAGCGAGGCGCCGATTATCTAAATTTAGCGAATAAGCACCTCGCTTTTGAATTGTATAAATTCTTGAACCCTAGAGGGCGAATGCCGAGATAATAAAGATTCCCTCGATCAAAGCCGCCAGAATAATCGCAATCACAAGAACCGGAGTAGAAGCTCCAGGATTACGGCCAGTCGCTTCCGCTGCCTTTGAACCAATCAACCCGATTCCCAGTGCACCACCAAGCGCTGCAAGACCAACAGCGAAGAACTTAGTGAATCCAGTCGCAAGGATGAACATCGGAATAGTAAGTAGTGTTTCCATTATTTTGCTTTAGTTTTTATTGTTTGTTTTCGAAAGCTTCCACTGTTTGCCTATGGTCCAACTTTCAAAATTAATCTAGTGGTGCTCCTCGTCGCCATGATCACACATCAAGCGCAGGAAGACCGCACACAAAAGGGTAAATACGACAGCTTGCACAAGACCTACGAGTAACTCCACAAAGTAAAACGGAAGAGCAGGAAGAAACGCCAAGCTTTTCGGAGTCAGGGCCATCAGCTTCTCCAAAGTCTGCTCACCACCATAGATGTTTCCAAAAAGTCGGAATGAAAGAGCAAGAGGACGAATAAAGATTGAGAGAACCTCAAGGAGGCCGACGATAAAGAAGATCACGACCATGCCGATCCTCATCACACCCCCAAAATCACCCTTTGGCGCGAAGATGTGAGCGAAAAACCCTTTCGTCCCGATTTCAGTAAAGGACCAATACAACCAAAGCCCAAAGAAAGTGAGCGACATTGCAGCGGTCATGTTAATGTCCGCATTCCCGCCCCGCAAAAGGTACTTGTGGTTGCCATGCTCATCTCCCATCCAGAACGTACCAACTCCTGGAAACAATCCCAGATAGTTAACGATCAGGATCAAAAGAAAAGTTCCCCCAAAGAACCAGAAGGTCCGCTTCACCAAGTGATCACCGAGGATATTCCCAAAAAAGCTATATAGGCTCTCAATCAGCCACTCAGCGAAGTTCTGAAAACCAGCAGGAACCATCTTAAGCTCCTTGGTGGCAGCACGACAAAAAAGAATAATGATCCCAGCCGCGATCCACACCATGATCATTGAGTTTGAAACCCAAGAGAAAATCCCACCCAACACGTCTTCGAAGGGGGATTCGGGATAGAGAGGAAGCTTGTGCCCCGCTCCGGCAGCTGCAGCCGGCAAAACACTCGCGGTCAGCACCGCTGAGACGATCAGGAGAAAACGAAAGATCGAGGCCATCACTTTGCGTCCAATCAGTAGGACGAGGCGGATTTACCTAGGCACTGGAAACTGAGCAAGCTTTCTTTGTGAATTTTTTCACAAAGTCCGTTTTTCCCCCATTTCTCAATGGTTTTATCGAACCCCCATCTAACAGAATTTTTTAATCTTCTAGAACGATTCGGAAACCTAAAGCCCAATTCCGAAACTCTCTGTCGGGAACATAGGCCCGATGAGAAGCTCCATTCTTCGGTTTGTTGTATGAAGCACCAACCACAACCGGTTTCTTGGGAGACAGGGAGAAATCGGGATCAACTTCCATTTTTTCCGTCCACTCCGAAACACCACCCGCCATCTTTTTGAGACCCAACCCCGTCACATCTCCATCATCATCAGTGACCTCACTCCATCCCCCAACCTTGGGGGAAGCGCCTCCAGCCACCGCAGCCACGCGCCACTCAGCCGAAGTAGGCAATCGGCCCCCCTTCCATTTTGCATAGGCATAAGCATCCCACCAATTCACCAAAACAACCGGACTCTCAACTGAGACTTCCACTCCATTCCATTTTTTTCGCTTCACTGCAGCCCTCATGATTTTCAACCAATCCTTGGGCTCCCGAGAACGACGTGGATCCAGACCAAGCGTCGGGTCATCAGGATGAGCAAACGAAGCTAAGTTTTCAGCCTCCAAAAACTCCTGATATTGAGAAATCGTCACCTCAGTTTTCTCAATCCGAAATCCCTTTCGCAAAATAACCTTCTCGCCAAAAACATCATACTCCCCCGCAGCAATCTCCACATAAGGCAATTCCTCTTCCTTAGTCACTGGTTCCACCGGCTTGTCATTCCCACCCGAAATCAGCAAAAATAAAACTAAAGCTCCAATCAAACCAACCCCGCCAAACAATGCCCACAAGGTTGATTTCTTAACCGTAGGACCCGAGCGCTTTGCCAATTCAACCTCCTGCCTTGCCACAACCTGCGCTTTCTCCTCATCACTTTGAGACTCCAATTGCCCCTCCACCTGCCGGCATAACTTCAAAATTTGCGCCCAGGTCAAAGGAATCCCATTTTGTCCCTCAATCATGAGGCCACACAAAGAAGCCACCCGAGTCGCCCCTGGCCTTGTTGCATCTCTCAACTCCTCAAAATACATCCCAAGAAGTTGCTTCGTTCGAGTATCCACCGCCCCATCTCGCGGCCCCTCGACCGCAAGATTCATCATTCTCACCTTATTCTGAGGATCGAGGACAAGGTGATGTAAACCGTGATCCACTGTCGCCACACCCATCTCCTTGAGGTAAATCATTGCGTCAGAAATTCCCTCCAAGATTTTCACCACCTCCAACGGAGTAAATTTTCGCCCCGAGGCATGAATCCTTTGAAAATCCATCCCCTCCAATCGTTCCCTCGAAAAAAACGTATGTTCGGGCGTTGAAACCGCCTCATACACCGCTCCAATCACAGGATGCCTCACCAAAGCTTTTGCCCGAACATCGGCCAAGAAACCAGCAACCACTCTTTCATCATGCCTCGGCACTTCCTTCAGGATCTCCAACATCACCTGCCTTCGCATCGAAACCTGCTCCGCCTCCCAAGTCTGAGTCAATTGCCCCTCACTTGATGCCCTCAAAAGCCGACAATCTCCCAGAACTTGCCCTTCATAATGCGCTGGCTGTGGTTGCACCGGTTCGTCCATTTCTAATTTCTCTAATCTCCAAATCCTATTTTCGGCAACACCGTCGCTCCAGCTGCCCCCTCAGAAAGATCCTCCAGAGACAATCCATCCAATTGATCAAGCTCTCTTTGCACATCCTCCATCTTCAACTGCTCTCCACCCCGCCTCAGTAGTGTTCTAGGAGACGCGTAAATATCAATCACCCTTCCATCATAGTAAAGCTCAGCAACAAAACCATAAAACTCCCGCTCCCCAAACAACAGCCCCGTTGCCGGATCCTGATCAGGAACAACGTACCACACCTTTGCAATCTCCTCCCCACCCTTCCAATTAGCCTCCTGAGTCATCCACTCACTCCCCGTCGGAGCCCCTTTAGTGCTCGCTGGAGTCACAGAACCATCAATCGATTCATAAAAAGTCACGCCCATGGTCAACATATTTGGATCAAATTGCCGATTGGGCGCAACCTCAACTGGCACAATCAACGCTCTCTTCTCGCCCCCTCTCATCCTCTCCGCAGCCGTTTTCCTCACCCACCCAAATTTGGCCAAATCCTTCGTCTCCGGAACAAACCCATGCGCCAGCTTAATCGCCGCTTTCTCATAATATGATCCAGCCTTCGGACCAGCCTGATAGACCCTCAAAAAATAGCCAATCGCCTTATCAAAAACCCCAAAAGCCTCGTAATTCGCCCCCAAACCATACAAAACTGAAGAATTGTCCGGCTCAAGCCCCTCAGCCTCACTCAATTTGGCATGTGCCAAATACATGTCGCCTCGCACCCGAGCTTCCCGCGCCTCCAACAACAATTTTTCCAATTTTGGATCCAAAACTGCCGGTGGATCATCCAAAACCGATTCGATTGGCTCCTCGACCTCCGTCTCGACCTCCTCTTTCAGAGAAGACAATGGAGGCGCATCAAATTCATCCTCTTCTTTTCGATCCGCCCCGCCAATCTCCACCGGGCGTATGTTTTCCGATGGAATTACGATCACCTTTTTCACCACACTCACCTCAGTCTCACCCTGTGACGGCTTCAAAGCCAAAGCCACACCCACCGACATGAGCTGAAAAAAGGCAATCAAACCCATCAGCCAACACGAGACGTGAAAGACTCCAAGATTTGACTTGCCCGCTAAGGATGAATTCTTCATCTGAATCCAAAGTTTAAACAACCTCAAACCACGTGTCAACGAACCTACCCGTATCTTGAAATCTACCCCTCCCAGTCTCCCAAAACCAATTTGCCTAGACCTCCCCCCGGAAGAAGTCGCTCGCCAGCTCCTGCACCTCCCCCACCTAGCCTTTTTTGACTCCGCAGGAAACTTCCCCACGAACCACCCCAATCCCATTTCCATCATCGCCGCCCAGCCCTCGCAAATCCTCACCGGCAACATCCAAAACCCCCAACCCCTCAAAAAAGCACTCGCTCGCTCAACCCCACCTTCCAACCCCGATCTTGGATTCCCAGCCGGAGGCCTCTGCGGAGCCATTGACTACAACGGCGACTACACCTTCGGCTCCTACCACTCCATGCTCGTCTTCCACCACCAAACAAAACAATGGTGGGACCTCGGCAATCTTTCCCAACACCTCCAACCAAACCCAGCTTCCACCCCCCTCCCCAGTTTCGGGCCATGGGAAGACTCGCTCCCTCAAAAACAATTCCTCAACGCCGTCCAGATCATCAAAGAATACATTCGCGCAGGTGACATCTACCAAGTCAATCTCTCACGACGCCTCCGAACCCCCTTCCCCGACAACCACTGCCTCTTCGATCTCTACGAAAAACTTCGAACCTCCGCACCCGCACCCTCCGCAGCCTACCACAACCTCAACGGACGCCAAATTCTGTCCTCTTCGCCCGAAACCTTCCTCCTCCTTTCCCATCAACAGATCGAAACCCGCCCAATCAAAGGCACCAGACCCCGCTCCGCCGACCCTCAACAAGACACCGCCACCGCGATCGAACTGCAAACATCCGAAAAAGAACGCGCAGAACTCATCATGATCACCGACCTCCTCCGAAATGACCTCGGACAAGTCTGCCAATACGGCTCCGTCCACGTATCACACCTCCTCCAACTCGAACACCTTCAGCACGTCCACCACCTCGTCTCGACCATCCGTGGCACCCTCAGCCCCAAAAACGATCACATCGACGCCCTGCAATCCTGCCTCCCCGGAGGGTCCATTACCGGCGCCCCAAAAATCCGAGCAACCGAAATCATTTCCGAACTCGAGCCCGTCTCTCGAGGGCTCTACACCGGCGTCATTGGATATCTCGGCTTCAACGGAGAATCTCAATTCAACATCGCCATTCGTACCCTGATCCAAAAAAACAACCACCTCGACTACCACGTCGGAGCCGGAATTGTCGCAGATTCCAACCCTCAAAATGAATTCCAAGAAACCGAACACAAAGCACGAGGAATTCGTCTCGCTCTCCAAAAATAATGCGACCATCCCTTTCCAAAATTTTGGCCCACCTTGCAGCAGTCATTGGCGCCTCCCTCGGCACCCCGTGGGTCGCATGGCATGAGGCAAAAATTCTCTCACAAGGAACACCCCTAGATCCCAAACTGATCAAATGGGCCACCGAAAAAGGAATCCAATCTCCAGAAACAGTGAGAGTCATCAAATCACAAATCATCCCTCTCCCCTCACCCATGTTCGTTCGCCGCTGGCTCAACAACAAAAATTTCCCCACCCTCAACCTAGGTGGCCTTTCACTCCGCTACGGAATCTACCTCCAGGCAAAGATCAAAGATCACACCAACCTCCTCAAACACGAACTCATCCACACTCGCCAATACCAAAAAGCCGGATCCATCTGGCTATTCCTCAGACGCTACCTCTTGCAATGCCTCACCCAAAGTTACTTCGACTGCGACATGGAAAAAGAAGCCCGCAACGAATCATGAACACCCCGCTCCGCCCACTCCAACTCGCAAAGTCTCTCGTTAAACAAACCCTTCAGACCGGAGACATCGCCATTGATGCCACCGCCGGAAACGGCCACGACACCCTCCACCTCGCCCAATGTGTCGGAATAACTGGTCACGTTCACGCCTTCGACATCCAAGAAGCAGCCATTCAATCCACCAAAATCAAACTCCACGAAGCAAACATTCCCACTTCACTCTTCACCCTTCATCACCAAACCCACTCCGCCATTCCTCATCTCAACGTGACAAAAGTAGGAGCCATTATGTTCAACCTTGGCTACCTCCCCGGCTCGGACAAAACAATCATCACCCAAACCAAAGAAACCCTCAAAGCACTCGACGCCTGCCTTCCTATTCTTCGCCCCAACGGCCTCCTCACCATCATGTGCTACCCCGGACACCCAGGCGGAAAAGAAGAGGCCCAAGCCGTCTCCACCTGGGCCAAAAATCTCCCACCCGAAAATCTCAAACTCACCTTTCACCTCGACCCAACCCCCTCACCGACAAAACCATTTCTCATCGTCTTAAAAAAAGCCAAACCATAGCCGTCAACAATCTGGCGACGAAATTCACCACGATTACGGTGACGAGTTTATTGGCCATCCAGATAGGCCTGAACAAGAAGGTTCATATCTGACTCTTCTGAGTAGCTACTAATGGCGCTAGGAGTCTGTCGGACTGGAAACGCCGTAATTTTCTGGTCCGAGATAGGCGG